>JAKUUI010000117.1 GCA_022448485.1 SAR324 cluster bacterium | reverse complement strand
CGAATACGTGACTCCGGAACGCATAATCGCGCCGGATGTGGGCGGCACGAATTATCCGGCGTATTTGCATGCGCTCCACAAAAACGATGTGACGATTACACTCGATCATCGTTTAATCGACGTGCGCCGCAATGCTTCTGGATTGATTGCCGTGCTGTACAACGAATATACTCACTCAAACGTGGAGCGGACAACGGAGCAAATCGTTGTGGAACACGGGACTTTGCCGTTGGATGAACTTTATTTAGAATTGCGGGATCAATCGAGCAACGGCGGTGAAATTGATTTGGAAGCGTTGGTTTCCGGAAAGACGCAAAATATAGTCAACAATCCAGACGGAAAATTTCAATTATTTCGGGTGGGAGATGCGGTCGCCAGCCGGAATGTTCACTCAGCAATCTATGATTCTTTGCGCTTGTGTAAAGATTTGTAAGTGGCCTTGAGTTAAATTACTAACAAACCTCACGGAAGCAATATGACTGAAGAACAAAATGATTTGATAGAAGAAGATGAAGAATTGGATTTATCATCTCTTTCGGATGAAGATCTCGTTCTGCAAATGCACGATGATCTTTACGATGGACTCAAAGAGGAGATAGAAGAAGGCACCAATATTTTATTGGAGCGGGGCTGGGATCCGGATAAAGTTCTCAGTGACGCGCTTGTTGAAGGTATGCGGATTGTGGGGATTGATTTCAGGGATGGAATTTTGTTTGTTCCGGAAGTCTTGCTTTCCGCAAATTCTATGAAGGGTGGAATGGCAATTTTACGTCCACTGCTGGCCGAAACTGGTGTACCTCCGGTAGGAAAAGCCGTCATCGGCACGGTCAAAGGCGACATTCACGATATCGGTAAAAACCTGGTGGGCATGATGTGGGAAGGTGCAGGTTTTGAGGTTATTGACATCGGCATCAATAATCCGGTTGAAAATTATTTGGAGGCTATCGAAGAACACAAACCCAACATTTTGGGTATGTCAGCGTTGTTGACTACGACAATGCCTTACATGAAAGTTGTTATCGAAGAACTGGATAACATGGGGATTAGAGACGATTTGATTGTACTGGTTGGTGGTGCTCCTTTAAACGAGGAGTTTAGTAAAGCTATTGGGGCCGATGCATATTGCAGGGACGCAGCGGTGGCGGTCGAGACGGCCAAGACGATGACTGAACAGCGACGCGGAGGAAAAGTTTCAAAAGCTGCGGCATAATAATTTTTCACTACTAAAGTACTAAATGAAACGTGTGAAAAAAAGACAAAACAACGGACGGAAGTATCGGTTTACCAAAGCAAAAAGGCAAGCAACACATACTGATAAGTGGGCCGATAGACAGGAACCGTCCGAGAAAATATTGGTCATTGCCTGCGGTGCATTAGCCAAAGAAATCACCATGCTGATACGCGCAAACGGCTGGACGCATTTGAAAACCCGTTACTTGCCTGCAAAATTGCACAATGAACCGGCTAAAATATTAGAGCAGTTACGGAAAAACTTGCAAAATGCCCATAAAATGTTTTCTCGAATCTTTGTCGGTTACGCAGATTGTGGAACTGGAGGTCAACTGGATGCGATGTTGGAAGAATTCGGAGCTCAACGCTTACCGGGTGCACACTGCTATGAGTTTTATTCAGGAAGCAAAACCTTTGAGAAAATTGTTCAAGAAGAAATCGGCAGTTACTTTCTCACTGATTTTTTAGTAAAAAGTTTTGAAAAACTGATTTGGCAGGGCATGAAAATTGACAGTCATCCCCAACTCTTGCAAATTTACTTTGGAAATTACCGGAAACTGGTCTATCTGGCGCAAACTAAAAATCCTGAACTGCAAGCGCAGGCGCAGGAATTTGCAGAACGACTTGGACTTAAATACGAGTACCGTTTCACTGGGTATGGAGAACTGGAACCAGCTTTGTCCGTTTTGTCGGCAACAGGATAAAAAATGGCAAAACGAACTATCATTTTTTGGCGGGATATCCCCTCCCAGGTTATTGTCAGAGAAGGACGAATTTCTGTCAGAGCAAAACTGACTGAGCGTTTTATGAAAGCCATCGACAAGGCAGCAATGCGTGCCGGCAGGCAGGGAAGCAAGGAGTACCTTGACGACTGGCGCCGCCAAATTGAACCATGTCAAGGTGACGCGCAAACTATTGCGGATTCGACTGCCAGAGAATTGGAGGCTCATTATTCTGACGATGCCTTGCAAGTACTGGTAAAAAATAAAGGCATAGAAAGAATTCTGGATTCAGAAGACAGGGAACAGGAATAACATGAAACCTGGATCCTTCTTTAGCCGCTAAGAACACCAGCAACACTACGAAAATAATGTACGTTCCTTGGCGACATTTGTGGACAAAACGTTAAGCCTGAAATTTGAAATATTAAAACAAAGAAAATGACTGATACTATAATTAGTTCTAACAGCAAAGAAGTCGTAATCGGCCTTGACCGTCCGTTCGTGATGATTGGGGAGCGCATCAATCCGACCGGACGTAAATTATTGTCCAAGGAAATGGCAGAGGGTGACTTCAGCCGTGTGGAACAGGACACGTTAGCTCAAGTTGCTGCTGGAGCACAAATGCTTGACGTAAATGCTGGAATTCCTCTGGCAGATGAACCCAGAATTCTAGCTGAAACAATTAAACTTGTTCAGTCACTAACGGACGTACCTCTTTCAATTGACTCTTCGATTGTAGCGGCCTTGGAAGCAGGACTAGAAGTTTATCAGGGTAAAGCTTTATTGAATTCTGTCACAGGAGAAGATGAAAGGCTTGATGTAGTTCTACCGCTAGTCAAAAAATACGGTTGTGCAGTTATAGCAATTTCAAACGATGAGACCGGAATTTCCGAGGACCCTGACGTGCGTTTTGCAGTAGCGAAAAAAATTATTGAACGAGCGGCAGATTACGGTATACCGTATTCTGATATTGTGGTTGATCCATTGGTTATGCCGATTGGGGCAGTTAATTCTGCTGGAAAACAGGTAATGAGTTTGGTAAGAAGACTCCAGGAAGAGCTGAAAGTCAACACCACCTGCGGCTCGTCGAATGTGAGTTTTGGTTTACCGAATCGTAACGGAGTGAATGCCGCATTCTTAACAATGGCAATTGCCTCCGGACTGACCTCCGCGATTACAAATCCGCTCCACAATCCTGTACTGCAAGCCGTAATGGGTGCGGACATCATGATGGGTAATGATTCTAATTGTACCAACTGGATTAAAAAGTTTCGGGTACACTCACCTGAAGGAGAAGGCGGAGAACAACGCGAACGAAGCCGCCGCCGAAGTCGTCGAGCATAGTTTATTTATTAAAGAAGTGAGCAAAATGAGTATCAGCGTCTTTGATTTATTTAAAGTTGGAATAGGACCGTCAAGTTCACACACGGTTGGGCCGATGTTTGCCGCAAAACGATTTCTGTTCAATTGCATCGAGCATTTTCCACTGACACAAATTGCTTCGCTTAAAACAGAGTTGTTTGGATCACTCGCATTAACAGGAACGGGTCATGGTACAAATAACGCAATTTTACTGGGTTTAGAAGGTGAAGAACCAGCTTCAGTTGATCCTGAACTAATTCCTGCAAGGTTGGAGGGAATCCGTAACAGCAAGAAATTAAACCTTTTGAATGAACACATTGTTCCTTTTGACGAAAAGAAATCATTGGTTTTTTTTCATGACGATTTATTACCACACCACTCAAATGGTATGCGATTCAGTGTTTTTGATGCAGACGGCATAAAATTACGAGGAGAAGATTTCTATTCCATAGGTGGGGGATTTGTGCTGAATGCAGAAGAGATCCAAAATACAACTGAAATCGATGGTCCGCAGGTACCATTTCCTTTTCACACAGGTGAAGAACTCCTAGAGCTCTGCGCAAAAACCGGAATGACATGCCGCGAATTGATGTGGATCAATGAACAAACATGGCGTTCAGAATCTGATATTTGGGAAGGTTTGCTCGAGATTTGGGGTGTAATGCAGGAATGCACACAGCGAGGAATGTCCTCAACAGAAACCCACTTGCCTGGAGGCCTTAATGTTCGCAGGCGTGCTCCAGGATTGTACAAAGAGTTAAAAAGGAATCAGGAACCTTCACCTGCAGAACTGATAGATTGGTTAAGTTTATTTGCCATGGCCGTCAATGAGGAGAACGCTGCCGGGGGACGCATTGTGACTGCCCCGACAAATGGTGGTGGTGGAGTAATTCCTGCCGTGATGCACTATTGCCAACGTTTTCGCAAGGATTTTAACGAAGACAAAATTATCACTTTTTTACTTACCAGCGCGGCAATTGGTATCTTATTCAAAGAGGGGGCTTCAATTTCTGCAGCCGAAGTAGGGTGCCAGGGTGAAATTGGAGTTGCTTGTTCTATGGCTGCAGCAGGACTAGCTGCAGTGATGGATTGCACACCAAGACAAATCACTAATGCCGCCGAAATTGGCATGGAACATAATTTAGGCCTAACTTGCGATCCTGTCGGCGGTCTGGTTCAAATCCCTTGTATTGAACGCAACACGATGGGAGCAATAAAAGCCCTAAATGCAGCCCGATTGGCAAGACGTGGTGATGGCAACCATATTATTTCTCTTGATAAGGTGATTGCCACAATGTACAAAACCGGCAAAGAAATGTCACACCTCTACAAGGAAACTTCCTTGGGTGGTCTCGCAGTCAATGTACCCGAATGTTGAATAATAAAAATAACTCTAAGAATGAGTGATGAATCCAAAGGAATGTTCTTAGGACTTGTGGGTGTGGTCTCATTTGGTTTAACTTTACCGGCAACACGTTTCATTATTCCCTACTTTGAGCCTGTTTTCATCGGTTTGGGACGTGCTGTCATAGCGTCGTTTGTGGCTGCATTTTTGCTGATAGCTACAAAACAGACCAGACCCAGTAAAAACCAATTTTACCAGCTTTTGGTGGTCGCATCGGGAGTGGTTGTCGGCTTTCCTATTTTGTCTGCATGGGCTATGCAAACAGTTCCAGCATCCCATGGAGGAGTCGTGTTGGGTGTTTTGCCCTTAGCAACAGCCATCGTTGGTGCTGTGGTTTCCAATGAGAAACCATCTGTCGCTTTCTGGATTTGTGGAATTGTCGGCAGTGCCGTCGTCATTGCTTATTCACTTTTACAAGGGGTAGGTGAGTTCCAAACCGGTGATTTTTTTTTACTGGGTGCAATCGTGAGTGCTGCAACTGGTTATGCTCTAGGAGGAAAGCTCTCAAAAGAAATAGGTGGCTGGCAGGTAATTTGTTGGGCCTTGGTAATATCATTCCCTTTTATTATTGTTCC
>JAKUUI010000116.1 GCA_022448485.1 SAR324 cluster bacterium | reverse complement strand
TTCCCGCATATCAACCACCCCAACTTTGGCTGGGCGATCCAACCGGCTGACATGATCCAGCTGCGCGGCGAACGGTTCTTCGAGGTTTACAACGGCCACCCGGCCGTGAACAACTACGGCGACAAGGAGCATCTCAGCACCGGGCAGCTTTGGGACGTGATCAACGCCTACCGGCTTGGCGTCCACAAGCTGCCGCTGCTGTTCGGGCTGGGCGTCGACGACGCGCACAACTACCACGATATCGCCGTCGGCCAGAGTAACACCGGTCGCGGCTGGGTGATGGTTCGCGCCAAGTCACTCACGCCGGAGTCGATCATAGCGGCGATGGAGCGCGGCGACTTTTACGCCTCGAGCGGCGTGGAGGTGGACGACATCCGCCTGGCCAGGCGCAAGTACAGCTTCCGCATCCAGCCGGAGGCGGGCGTGACATACACCACATGGTTCATCGGCACGCGGAAGAATTTTAAGAGCAGCAGTGACTTGCCTAAGCGCAACTCACTCAAGCCAAGCGAGGCCGGCATCGGCGAGATCCTCGGCCAATCGCAGTCGCTCGAGCCAAGCTACACCTTCAACGGCGACGAGCTGTACGTCCGGGCCGAAATCATGGCCTCGAAAAAGAAAGCCAACCCGTACGTCGCCGGGGAACACGAACGCGCCTGGCTGCAACCGGTACGTCCGGGCAAATGATACGTGATGTCCGGGCCGGCGGGACGGGTTGTCAAAATAATGCGCTCAAAAATGTTAGTCTGCAGAGTGACCCCTGTTTGAATATCCGTTACTTGTCAATAACAAGAACTGACCCCATCACGAGCTGTGGTCGAAGAATGGGGGCAGGCGCAGTAACCCCTTGGAGTCGTACGGGGTGAGTATTGATTCAGTCGATGTTATCATTGATTTTATCAATGAACGTTTTTCAGATGATATGTGATAACTTGCTTCCTCAACCGCGGGAAACCGTCAACGAAAAATGAAAGAATTTTTTAAGATAATAGTTCCAATAGTTACTTACCCGGTTTTGATGGGAACATGCCTATTATTACATTATCTAATCCTCGATCTTGATTTTTCGCTCCAAATTGCAACATATATCCCAGTAGCGGTAGGGCTGACTGTTATCACTTTAATGGAATTAAAATTTCCACATCGACAAGAATGGTTAGCGAAAAGAGGAGATGTGTTAAACGACTTGTCTTATATGTTTTTGGTTCAAGTCCTTTTAGTCAAAATTCTTTCGTTTTTCTTTTCCATTACTCTACTTGAAATGCTCCGTTCGAGTGGATACACATTTGATCGATTATGGCCCCATACATGGCCAGTTTACACGCAGGCAGTTCTTATGGTTTTGAGTGCGGATTTTTTGCGTTATTGGTTGCATAGATTGAGCCATAAATGGATGCTTTTATGGCGTCTACATGCCGTGCATCATTCTCCTCATAAACTGTACTGGATCAATGTGGGAAGATTTCATCCCATTGAAAAAGGCCTGCAATTTTTATTTGACTCATTACCTTTCATTGTTCTTGGAGTTTCAGGCAAGGTGCTGGCTCTTTATTTTGTTTTTTTTGCCATAAACGGTTTTTTTCAGCACTGTAATATTGAACTCAAATTGGGACCGTTAAATTACATTGTTAGCGGTCCAGAACTGCATCGTTGGCACCACTCGGTTGTCATCGGTGAGTCCAATAAAAACTACGGAAATAACTTAATCATATGGGACTTGGTATTTGGTACTTGGTATCTCCCCAAGACCAAGATGGTCCGGGAATTGGGCTTGAAAAATAGAAAATATCCATTGGATTTTTTGAGTCAACTAAAGACTCCGTTTAAAAAAGGAATGGACCAAGGATAATTGTGGTTAGTAAAGCTATCAAAATATTTCTAGACCTATTCATCCGCCTGAGAATGGTATGGATCAAGTATTTCTGTTTTGACCCCTTAATAAGTAAGACCAAACAGCCAAGCAAATATCAAGATTTACTATTGAGAAGTATATTAAAGGCAAACAAGGGTACCGTCTATGGAAAGCAATTGGGACTAGAAAGGATAAATTCTTACAGGGACTTTAGTGCAACTGTGAATGTGCACACCTATGAAGACCTACGGATGTTAATTGAGAACCAAGAAATCAAGAAGAAGCCTATGCTGAATGCCGAACAGCCTATCATGTATGCCCAAACGAGCGGTACCACCGGTGAACCCAAATATGTTCCCATATTGAAGAGCACAGTTAAAAATTATAAATACAGCCAGAATATTTTTGCTTATGCGCAATATAGCACCTTCCCGGATATTTTCTTTGGAAAGATTTTAGCCATAGTGAGCCCTGATATCGAAGGGTTCTTGGAAACAGGGACACCATTTGGATCCATGTCGGGATTTATTTACAAAAGTATGCCAAGCATTTTACATCAAAGATATGTTTTACCTTCAGAGATATTTGAAATAGACAATTATGATGATAAATATTATATGATTGCAGCTTTTGCCTTGGCAGAGAGCGAAATCACTATGTTGGCAACGGCTAATCCTTCTACTATTTTAAAGATACTGCATATAATTAATGAAAACTCCGTTCAGTTAATCCGCGATATCCAAACCGGTGAACTGTCCGTCAAGAGCACCTTGGATTGCGTTAAACTGAGCGCAATAAAAAGAAGGTTTAAAAGACAGCCTGAAAGGGCAAACAAACTTAAATTCCTGGTAAGGGAAAAAGGGTTCATCGGATTCTCAGATGTTTGGCCAAATCTTAGGCTCGTATCAACATGGACTGCAGGTAATTGTAGTGTTTTATTACCTTCCCTAAGAAAGCAATTAGCCACGAACGCTGTCATTAGCGAGATGGGATACATGGCAAGTGAGTTTCGAGGAAGCATCACGATCGATATAGCAAACAATATCCAGATTCCTACAATTCATGAAAACTTTTTCGAATTTGTCCAGCGAGATGACTGGGAAAATAACATTTTTAAATTCAAAAGGTTAACTGAAGTCGAAAAGGATGCTCAATACTATATCATTGTGACCACTCAAAATGGTTTATATCGTTATTTCATTAATGACATCGTAGAGGTGACAGGATGGTATAACAACACACCCACTATAAGATTTGTGCAAAAAGGTCGTGGTGTCACAAACTTGACCGGGGAAAAGCTTTATGAAACTCAGGTCACCAATGCAGTAATGAATATGATGGAGGACATGAACACTACCTTTGAGTTCTTCATTATGATAGCACATAGAGAATCATCGCAATACACCCTTTATGTACAACATGAGAATATTGAAACCCGGTTAGAAATTGAACTGGATCGACGTCTTTGCAAATTGAATATTGAATATGAAAACAAACGAAAAAGCGGGAGACTAGGGCCTGTCAGAGTGCAGTGCTTGGGGGATAAAGCAGCAGAGGAATACAAGAGTCACTGCATCCAAAAAGGGCAGCGTGAAGGCCAATTCAAAATGGTTAGGCTGCAATATGACAATGAATGTAACTTTGATTTTAATCGGTATATTGTCGGACGATGAAAATTAACGAGATTACCGCAAGGCCACTGCGAATACCTTTCAACACGGTATTTAGTCATGCCTCAGCTACACGACTTGAATCACAAAGCATATTCGTTGAAATTGAATCGGTGGGTAGTGAGATGGGTCATGGAGAGGGTTGTCCACGCAGATATGTCACCGATGAAACCGTGGATACGGCACTTGAATTTATCAATACTCAACACGATTCTATCCTAGAAGTCTCATGTGCGGAGGACCTCAGACAATGGGTTCGTGAAAACCAGTCATTAATTGATAAAAACCCGGCAGCGTTCTGCTCGGTTGAGTTAGCCGTTATAGACTTGCTTGCAAAATCGAATTCAGAATCAGTCGAATCACTTCTTTCACTAAAACAACTAAGTGGTGAGTTTCAATATACAGCCGTGTTGGATGCTCAGAACCTGTCTAGCTTTAATAGTCAACTAAACCGTTATCTTCGTATCGGTTTCACTGATTTCAAGATGAAAATATCAGGCGACCTAAAGTTGGATCAAGCTAAAGTAAACTGCCTGGTAAATAATGTCCCCGACTCAACAATAAGACTCGATGCCAACAATTTTTGGACCGATACCACAGATGCGGAAACCTACATTCAGGAACTTGGCCATGAATTTCTAGCCGTGGAGGAACCACTTAAGGTAGGCAATTTTCGTGGTTGCCGGCATCTGTCAAAAACATTAAAAACGCCAATAATACTTGATGAAAGTTTCCTTTGCATTGAGCATTTTCAACATATTGAGGATGATCCAGAATATTGGATAATAAACCTTAGAATTTCAAAGATGGGGGGTATTCTTCGTTCCCTTGCCATCATCGACAAGGCCAAAGAACTAAAAATTCCAATCGTTGTTGGGGCACAAGTCGGCGAAACCAGTATCCTCACGAGGGCTGCCCTTGCTGTTGCTAATAACTGTCGGGAAATCTTACTAGCTCAAGAAGGAGCATTCGGAACGCATTTACTGAAATATGATATTACCGACGAGCCAATATCATTTGGAGAAAAAGGAAAAATCATCGCCCCCTTCCGATCAGAAAGCAAAGGTGGATTCGGCCTTAACATTGAGTCTGAACGAACCCTTTCTACATATTCTTCACCTGGATAGATCCGAAAATACTTATGCTTTTCAAAATGAACTCTCAACCCTCTTTTCGACAAGCTAATGTAGGGCAATACTGTTAAGGGAAACAGCATCCCGGTGGCACACGGGAACAGGCACTCAGGAGGCATGCCATTCCCGGAAAGAATGGGCTTTCAAAACGGTAGTCATGTTGAAATCGCAATCACCATCAACGCCAATCAGACAAAGGCGGCGCCATGGGCGTTTGAGCTTGGTAACGATTAGGATTCAGGCCGTCTGGCAGAAAGCGATGGATTCCCCCGAGATGGGCTTCAGATTCCGGAGGGTCTCATTTTCAGACAAGAACCTTTCCCGGAGATACGTTGCGTTCAAGTGCTCCAGCAGTTGCAGATCCCGCTGTCGGACAAAGGATTCAACCTCGTTCCTCGACAATCCCCAGGTGAACGGCTCGTTCTTCCATCGTAGCCAGGCATTGGTGAACCAGCGGAACCCCTCGAACCCGGGCTTACCTGCGGGCGGCTGATTTTCCATGTAGGTAAAGGCAATACGGTTTGCAGGATGATGGCTGCTCACGAAAGCGAGGATGCTGTCGATTTGCTCCACAGGCAGGTACATGAGCAGTCCCTCGGCGAGAAAAAGCGTTGGTGATCCCGGTTCGAAGTGAGGAGATTCCAGGAGCAGTTTGTCAAGGGTTTGCTCG
>JAKUUI010000115.1 GCA_022448485.1 SAR324 cluster bacterium | reverse complement strand
AACACTGGCTAGCCGATGAAAAAAACAATACGTATGGCGGAGTTTATATCTGGGAAACACGAGATGCCTATGAAGCGTATTTAAATTCAGAACTATTTGCCGGGGTCGGTGCAAACCCAGCCTTGGTTAATATTGTGTCCAAGGATTTCGATGTGATTGAAGGTCCTACACGAGTTACTCGGGGACTCTAGTTTTTCTGTAGCTGAGTTGGTTCTAACATAGAAATCAAAATTTTTGTAGAATATTTTTATTTCTTTATAACCTTCGGGGGAATTGACTCTGAGTTTTCGCAATCTGGGAATCCAGAAACTTGTATATATCTGGAATTGCATATTCCTGCTCATCGATCAGGACGAGGAAAATCTTTACAGGAATGCAAAACAAGTGAGGTATTTAGATTTATTGGGAGTTCATAATTTCTGCATTGCCGCTATGGTTGCCACATTAACAATATCTTTTGATGAACAGCCTCTGGATAAATCATGGACTGGTTTTTTCAATCCCTGAAGAAGTGGTCCCCATGCCGAGTATCCTGCCAAACGTTCAGTAATTTTATAGGCAATGTTACCTGCTTCCAGGGAGGGGAAAATCAGTACAGAAGCATTTCCTGCCAGTGGTGAATTTTTAGCTTTGTTGGCGGCAACTGCTGGAACCAAAGCTGAATCAATTTGAAGCTCACCGTCATGTAAAATGTCTGGATGAATTTCTGCAAAAGTTATGATTGCTTCCCGAATATGCGAAACTCGGTGATGATTTGCACTTCCTTTTGTGGAAAATGAAAGAAATGCTACACGAGGTTCCTCACCAGTCAGCAAACGATGAAGTATGGCAGATTCTCCGGCAATTGAAGCCAGCTGATCACTTGATGGTTCCGGAATAACTCCGCAGTCAGCAAAAGTATAAGCAAGATCTGCTGCAGGAGAAATCATAAAAAAACTGCTGGAAACCCATCTTGACTCTGCTTTGATTCCTACAATCCGGATTGCCGCACGAAGCACATCACTGGTTGACGTGACTGCGCCTGCGACCACACCATCTGCATCTCCATTGCTGACCATCATCATGCTGAAATTCAGGGGGCTTTCCATATAATTCTTTTTCGTTTCAGCAGACATTCTATGAAAGAAACGTTCTTGCTCTAAAATTTCTCTGTATTGAGGCTCCCTGTGTCGAAAATCTTCTTGTTCCAGCAAGTCATAACCCAATTCACGTAGCTGCCTTTTGGCAAGGGAGACGCGAGGATCATTTTTCTCCGGAAGTACAAGTTTTGCCGACTTTTTTCGACCAATCTCGATTATGCGTTCCTGGTACTTGTTGAGCTGCATTTTTGCTGTCCTTAACTTTTTCTTTTTGAATGAGCTGATTCACTACTTAATCATGGCCGTCATTTTATTTGACTTTCTAGAAAACAGCAATATGCTTTAGAATCTCTTTGCTTGAAAAAGTTGTAAATTGGTAGAAAATAATGCTAGCCTGACAGCCCACAAGTAAAGAAACAAAATCCTGCATCTTGCCTTTGTCTGAAAACCTGAACAATGATAGCAAAAAAAATCCAGATTGTTGAAGTTGGTCCACGGGACGGATTGCAAAACGAAAAAGAATGGGTTCGAACTGAGACTAAAATTGCCTTGATTGAGAAACTTGCAGAAGCAGGCATTACAAAAATTGAGACCGCAAGTTTTGTCAGTCCAAAATGGGTTCCGCAAATGAGGGATGCATTTGAGGTGCTCTCAGGAATTGAGCGTCGTCCTGGAGTTACATATTCAGTCTTGACTCCAAACCTAAAAGGATTTGAAAGGGCACTGGAGGCCGGTACGACTGAGGTTGCCGTCTTTGGTGCTGCTTCAGAAGCATTCTCTCAAAAAAATATTAATTGTTCCATTTCAGAATCAGTCGAGCGATTCCGGCCTGTTGTAGCAGCAGCACAAAAAAACAGGATTCGGGTTCGTGGTTATATTTCCTGTGTCCTGGGTTGTCCCTATCAAGGCGAGGTTCCGGTTGACATGGTGGTAAATTTAGCTGCACAAATGTCGGAAATGGGCTGCAGTGAAATTTCACTTGGCGACACGATAGGCATCGGTACACCCATGCAGGCTAAAAATATGATGGAATCAGTTGCAGAAAAAGTTCCGCTCTCAAATCTGGCGCTGCATTTTCACGACACCCGTGGTCAGGCACTGGCAAACATCTACGCCTGCCTGGAACTTGGCGTATCAGTTATTGATGCATCAGTTTCGGGTTTGGGTGGGTGTCCTTATGCCAAAGGCGCTTCTGGGAATGTGGCTACTGAAGAAGTAGTCTACATGCTTCATGGAATGGGGATTGAGACAGGCATTGATCTCGAAAAATTGATAGAAACTGGACGGTTCATCAGTGATGCTTTCGGACGTATGCCTCAAAGCCGAGTCTCCAGTGCATTATAATTAGGGAGACACGATACTTAATTCACAAAAAATTTCAACTTTCATGTACCCATAATTTCTCAAGCAGGAAGTAACTTTTTCAGAAGCCGGTGAAGACCTGGATTACCGTTCCCCGGTCAGGTCCAGGACAAGATTTCACAGGAATGACTCCATAATTTACAGGACAAAAAACAGGAATGAAGCCAGTTTTAGCAAAAAGAGGACAAGCTGTGCAGCGTGTTGAAGACCAGCGTTTGCTGCGTGGACAAGGTAGATTTGTTGATAACTTGAATATTTCAGGTCAGGCCTATTTGTATGTTGTGCGCTCCTATCTGGGTCATGCGAAAATCCAAAGAATTAATACTGAATCCATCAGCCAAATGTCAGGAGTTCTGGCGGTGTTTATTGGAGAGGATTTAATTCGCGATGGAATTCTTCCCATCCCGGTGACTTTACCTTACAAACGGCCTGGAGGAGAACCTGCCCTTTCCGATCCGTATCACGCTCTGGCTCAGGGGATGGTACGTTTTGTTGGACAACCTGTGGCTGTTGTAGTTGCAGAATCGAAAGCAGAAGGGCTGGAAGCAGGAGAATGCCTAGAAATTGAGTACGAAGAAATTCCTGCAGTGACAGATTTGCAGAAAGCTGCAGTTCCAGAAGCACCACGATTGTGTGATGCACTGCCGGACAATATTGCAGCCGCACATACTGAAGGCGATGCTGAAAAAGTAGAGCAGGCTTTTGCTCAAGCAGCTCATGTTACCAGGATGGATTTGGTAAATACCCGTTTGGTGGGAAGTCCACTGGAACCACGTGGGTTGCTTTGTGACATTGAACAAAAAACTGGAATGCTTACACTACACGCAATGCATCAAAGCGCGACACGACTGCATGGAGTTTTGTGCACGGTCTTTCAACTAGAATCACAGCAGTTGAGGATTGTTGTCCGGGATATTGGCGGTGGATTTGGTACGAAAGTAGCCATCCATCCGGAAGATGTTTTAGTAGTATATGCGGCAAAAAAAATGAATCGACCAGTCAAGTGGACCGCAACACGCACCGAAGAATTTCTAGCTTCGATACATTCAAGGGATTTAAGGAATTTTGCTGAATTGGCATGTGACTCTGAAGGGAGAATTTTAGCGCTGAGAATGCGAACACTGGCCAATACAGGGGCCTATCTCAATAATCCTGCTCTTTTCATTCCTCTCGGGCTAATGCCCAAGGTGATTACATCTGTCTATAATATCCCGGTGATGTATCTGGATACTAACTGTGTCCTCACTAATACCGCTCCAATAGGAGCTTATCGTGGTGCGGGTCGACCCGAAGGCATTTACCCGATGGAACGTTTGATGGACATGGCCGCTCGTGAAATGGGGATGGATCCTATAACAATAAGAGAACGAAATTTAATTCGTACTGAAAGTCTCCCTTACAGGACACTAGTAGGAGATGTTATAGACAGCGGGGACTTTCAAGACGTAATGAAAAGGGCTGTCAAGCAAATGGATTGGGATGGTTTTGGAGTGCGAAGATCTGAATCAGAAAGCCGTGGACTGCTCCGGGGGAGGGGCCTGGCTTGTTACATTGAATGGACGGGTGGTGATTTAGCAGAAACAGTCCGGATTGAAGCTGAGGCAGACGGAACGCTCAGCTTATATTCTGGTACCCAGGGCATGGGCCAGGGTTTGGAAACTGTTTTCAGCCAACTGCTTTCTGAACAATTGGAAATCCCCATGCATGCAATCAAAATTGTGCAAGGGGATACAGATCAGGTCAAAGGCCTGGGCAGCTTCGGATCTCGCTCGCTTTTTGTCGGTGGAAGTGTATTGCTGGAGGGAGTTAAGGATTTCCTACAAAAAGGGAAGGAACTGGCAGCAAAAGAACTGGAAGCGGCAATTGTAGATATGCGTTATCATAGCGGCCGATTCGAGGTGATAGGAACTTCAATTGGGATTGGACTTTTTGATTTGGCCGCCAGGCAAGCTGAGAATAGATTTTCAACTGAGACTGAAAAGGAATTGGAAGGCCGAAGCTGGCCCAATGGCTGTCATATTGCCGAAGTAGAAATTGATCCGGAAACTGGAAGTGTGCGGCTGGTCAGGCATGGAACAGTTGATGATACCGGGAATCCGATCAATCCTTTGATTGTTGAAGGTCAGCTTCACGGTGGGATAGCACAAGGAGCAGGCCAGGTTTTGCTGGAGCATTCAGTTTACGATTCAGAGGGGCAACTGTTGACTGGATCCTTCATGGATTACGCAATGCCGCGAGCAGATGATTTCCCTTTTTTCGAATCGTCTACTTACACAGATGCACCATGCCTGACAAATTCTCTGGGGGCAAAAGGAGTGGGGGAAATCGGAGTGGTTGGCTCAATACCAGCAATTGCCAATGCTATTTTAGATGCATTGTGGGATCGTGGTGTCCGTAATTTTAACATGCCGGCACATCCGCAAAAAATCTGGAACCTTCTTCAGAATGGGAAAAATGTCACAGACTGAATATTTTCTTAAACAGCAAAATGTTTGGTATAAAATAACCAAAAAACATAAACTTATAAAAAATAAATCTACGTAAAAATTCTTCATGAGTAAATACTTGACATAAGAATTTTTCATGATAGAATGCCCCAAAGTTGAAGCATTTAGCTTTACTTTAAAGAGACGTTTTGTCTCATTCTATGCCTTTTGTTTGTCTTAAAGGCTGATTTTTCTAACTGATAAGAACTAAAGGAGAAAACATATGTTTACAGATAAAATATCTAGAAGGGACTTGATGAAAGTGGCCGGACGTTATGGTCTTAGTTCCACGTTGCTGGGTGCCGCAACTCTAGGAGGAGCGTTAACTCTTCCGGAGTTGGCCGCAGCGGCTAATTCCACATATAAAAAACGCTTTAAAAACAGTCCAAAATTTAAATTAAAGTTTGGTGCGGCTGGTTTAA
>JAKUUI010000114.1 GCA_022448485.1 SAR324 cluster bacterium | reverse complement strand
TTAGCAATTTCATTCTTAATACCATGGCTAAAACCGACTCTGCCTGCCTGCGTTGCAACGATACCAGAGTTTTTATCAATGTTCGACCACGTGAACGTTATGCCCACGCCAGGCTTTGCGACTGCATTTCAAGTCCCTGCAAAACCTGCAATGGTACCGGATTTATTGTAGAACAAGACAGCTTTCAGCGCGATCTGGCAATTATCTGTCCAGACTGTGAACAAATCAAGCAACGCGTTCAGCTTTATAACAATGCCCGCATCCCCCGCCGTTACTTGAACAGCCGTCTGAATTCAGAAGATCGAGATTCAGAAAACGAAATCGTTTTTGATTTGCTCGGCAGCATTTTTCGGCTACTGCCCCAACGGTTGAGCAATCAAAATTCTTTGCAAACCGACTCGGAAGACCTGAAGGGCATGGTACTTATGGGACCTCCAGGCACAGGAAAAACGCACTTGATGACCGGTTTTGCTTATCAATGCACAGTTGGCCATGGTATCTCCTGCATCTTTCAAAGTTTTGCAGAACTCCTGTCAGAATTAAGACAGGGTTATTCTGACGGAAAATCCGATATGGAAATCATTGAACCGCATTTGCAGACTGATATCCTGATCATCGACGATATGGGCAAAGGGCGAAACAGTGACTGGGAACTGGGTATTCTCGACATGCTGATTTCTGAACGCTACAACCGCAACCAAATCATCATGGTTACAACCAATTTTACTGAAAGCGAAGAAAACACGCTCAAAGAACAAATCCGTAACCGTGAAAAATCTGAAACCGAGCAATTCATTGCAGACACTATTAGCAGAAGAGTGGGTGAGCGCATTCACTCTCGTTTGAAGGAAATGTGCTATTTCGAAAATTTGATGGGGCAAGACCGTCGAATAAGAGAAGATGAACTCGAAGAAGAGTAATCAAAGCAAACCAGCCGCTTCGCCCAAACCAAACATCAGATTCATATTTTGAATCGCCTGCCCTGAAGCACCTTTGATCAAATTATCTATGCTGCTGACAATAATCCAGTTCTGTTCGGACTGATCAGTCTCTGCCCCAATCACACAGCGGTTTGAGTGCACACTCATCTTTAAATCCGGTAAAACTCCTTCCTCCAAAAAATGAACGAATTCCTGTTCCTCAGCAAATTTTGAAAATCGTTCCTGAATTTCTTTTGAAGCTATTGGTTTGCGGAAGTGAAGGTAAATCGTGGATAATATTCCACGATCAACCGGAAGTAAATGTGGAGTAAAAATAACTTCTCCTGCTGCATCCTCGCGATATGGACTCAGGTCTTGCAAATATTGCTGAATTTCCGGCTGATGCTGATGCAAAAAAACTTTATAGGCTTTGAAATTTTCGTTGACACTGACATAGTTTGTAGTGTCATCTTCAACCCTTCCGCCTGCACCGCTTACACCAGATTTTGCATCAATGATCGGCGGCCGGTCCAATTCACCAAGCAACTCGCCCAGTGGCAAAATTCCCAGCAATGCCCCCGTGGAGTAACAACCTGGATTGGCAACAAGTCTTGCTGCAGAAATTTGCTCACTAAAATATTCCGGCAACCCAAATGCTGCTTTTCCCAACAATTCTGGAGCAGTGTGTGAAAGACGATAATATTTGGAGAAAACTTCTGTATCACTCAAACGGAATGCTCCGGAAAGATCTACCACCCGTGCACCCTGCTCTAACAATTTTGGAACACTCTCCAAACTGGCCTGGGTAGGCACTGCAAGAAAAACAAGATCACATCCCGAAACATCAATACCATTCGGCTGGTAAATTTGTGAGCAGGTAGTCAATTCAGGAAAAACATCAGTTACTTTCTGTCCTTGATACTTGCTGGAAGTTACCAGTTCTACGGAGGCGTTTTCATGACGTTCCAACCAATACAGGAGTTCACGTCCTGACAAACCGGCGGCTCCAATAATTCCAATATGGACCATTTATCTAAAGACTTCTTCATAAAGTTCAGGGTTAAAACCCACAATAAACTCATTCCCAATTCTCCAGGTTGGAGCACGCAAGTTACCGCTCGGACCAATCACATCTTTCAGAATTTCCACTTTATCGTCTTTAGCTGGTTTCCACTCCTGTTGTTTTTTCCCTTTGCCCGTTCTAATGCGACTTGCAGACCCGAGCATTTCCCAGGCTGTATCGCTGTTTATCTTCTCTTTGTTGGCAATAACACGTGTTTCTACTGAGATATTTTTTGCGTCAAGAACCTCTTGCGCTCGTTTGCAGGATGTTCAACCATTTCTGAAATATCCCCAATTAATTTGTTTGTTCATTTTTTCCTTTCTGATGTTGAATTATTTAAGATCAGTAAAGTCTAACCAGTGAGTGTCTCACAATCAAACCCTTTCCAAGTTTTTCCGTTGTTTTCATAAACAGAGGAATCAGCGAACGCGACCAGCACGAATTGAAAACGGCCACATCACATTTTTCATTTCATCAGGATCACCCCAAACCGTCTTTAAGCGATCCTTATTTTCCAAAATTGGATCATGCCCCTCGCGCTTTTTATAATTAGCCACTGCCGACCAACTGCTCATAAAACCAATCATATTTTCAAAATTCCAAGCTGCCTTCAGTTCAATACGCGGAGCACGAAATTCACGAAATGGAAAAGACAAAGTGCGGTAGCCTGTATCTACTAAGCGGCGTTCTCGATCCCAGTAACTGCCTAAAATATCTGTATACAGCCAATCTATTTCACGGTCCACTTCCGAATTAATCCGGAACAGTTTGTATGACCAGCAGGCGAGCACACCATATTTTTTCAAGACCCGTTCTACTTCAGCATAAAATACATCAATATCAAACCAGTGAAGAGCCTGTGCAACCGTGATTAAGTTAACTGTACGTCGCTTGAGTGCAGGAGCCTGTTCATTGGCAACAGCATAAGTGATGTTTGACTGAGGGACTGCGTTGAAAATTTGGGCAGAGCTTGCGTCAGTGGCATAAACCTGATCATAGTGCAAAGCAAGTTTCCGTGCAGCTTGACCATTTCCTGTTCCAGCATCCCAGGCCAGTTTGCGTTCCCGGCATTCGCCCGCCAGGTAACGAAACAAGACATCTGGATACTGAGGTCTATGGCTGGCGTATATAGCAGTTTGTGTAGAAAAATTGTCTTTGAAAGCTTTTGGATTTTTATGAAACTTAGCTTTGAATCTCATTTTAGAGTGTATAAAATTAGTTCAAAAACTATCCATGATTTTTTTGCTGAATCATTTTCTACGCTGAAAGTAAATCAGCAAATACAATCGTGTTTCTATCCGTTCAACTGAACACCATCTTTTAATTCCGAAAGAATCGAACGTCCCATTGCATTGTCCGCCAAAGGACGGGTCAAGTCTCCAAGCATATCAAGTTGTAATTTCAGTTCTTGAGAATCCTGCCCCTTCATGCTTTGCCGGACTGCATCAATTTGTTTCAGAATTTCAGTACATTCCAGCTTGCTCAAAGTATTTTCAGCCACATCCCAAGTTTGTTCTATCCCTAGAAAAATCCGCTCTGCTGTTTGACGGAATTCAATTAACTGGCGTTCGTTAAAATCGTCAACGGCATGTTCAAAGGAGTCTTCCATGATTCGCTCAATTTCAAACTGGGTCAAGCCGTGAAATGGAATAACTTCAATTTCAGCCTTTTTGCCGCTGCGTTTTTCTATGGCAGAAACGGTGAGAATTCCGCTTGCATCTACACGAAAGATGACTTCAACGAGTGGGTATCCTGCTTTCATTGGAGGAATGCCCTTTAACTTAAACTGACCAAGTGCACGACAATCTTTGATTAATTCGCGTTCTCCCTGAAAAATATTAACATCGATCGAAGTTTGATCATCAACATTAGTTGTAAAAGTCTCACTTTCTTCAATTGGAACAGTAGTATTTCCTGTGATTATTTTGCTGAATGTGCCTCCCAGAGTTTCTATGCCAAGAGCCAGCGGAATAACATCAAGCAGTAAAAAATCACGACGACCTCCGGCCAGCAAATGCCCTTGAATTCCCGCACCAATTGCTACCACTTTGTATGGATCAATTGCTACATGCGGTGGGCGTCCAAAAAATGATTCAATCTGTTTGCGTACTTCGGGTACAACGGTTGAACCTCCAACCAGCACAACTTCGTCAATTTGTTCTAGCGAAAGTTTTGCTTCACTTAAAACATGACGACAACTTTCAATGGTCTGCTCAACCATCGGTGCTATCAACGATTCAAACTCTTCAACATAAAATACACCTTCAAATGATAATTCCAACTTTGGCAATTCAAATGAATAGGAAGTTTCAGGTGAAAGACTAAGTTCTATTTTGATTGATTCAGCAGTTTTTTTCATAATTTGCAGAGATTCAGGATCATCAAACTCTGCAGCCGGATGTTTTAGCTGAACACGATCTTTCAAAGTCTCCACTACTGCCTGATCAAAATCGTCTCCCCCAAGCTGAGTGTTTCCATGTGTAGCAACAACTTTAAAAATCTTTCCGGACAACTCCAGAATGGAAATATCAAAAGTCCCTCCACCCAAGTCATATACGGCAACGTAACCGTCTTTTCCCTCATCAAGCCCGTAAGCAATTGCTGCTGCAGTCGGCTCATTGACGATGCGTGACACTTCCAGTCCTGCAATCTTGGCAGCATCACGTGTGGCCTGCCGTTGTGCATCATCAAAATACGCAGGAACGGTAACAACAGCTTTTTTAACAAGTTCACCCAATGCTTTTTCTGCCTGCATTTTTACTTTATTCAGTATTTCTGCAGATAATTCTTGTGGCGTATAATCCCTTTCACCAATCCTGACTTTGACCAGCTGCCTTTGGGCTTCAACAATTTGGTACGGCAGATCTTTAACTGAATCACCCAACTCTTCCAAGTTCCGCCCCATCAGACGTTTGATGGAATACACTGTATATTCTGGATGGGAGATTCTACGTTCCTGTGCATCTTGCCCAACCAACCAGCCAGAAGCAGTCCAGGACAGTACCGAAGGTGTTATTGAACTGTCGTCCTCTACACCTATCACTTCCGGCCCTTGTTCAAAAACAGTGGCGGATAAACTGTTTGTTGTCCCCAAATCTATGCCGATTATACGTTCCATTTATTGGTGGCTGTCGGTTAGTTGATTGTACTGCTAAATTCGCCAGGAATTGCTAAGGCAAACACTGATTTTACAATCTTGAACAATGAGAGAGAACAGTGTTACCGCATCAGAGAAACAAAATGCCTTGTCAGGGATCTATCATTTCGGTCAATGTGAACTTCTTAATTCACACTATCGCGGGAATTACAAACAATTGTGACATTTTGACTTTTAACTAGTTCATCATTTCTGAACCGCTGAATTTAATTTTATCTTAGCTATTCTAGCGATCTTAGTGGCAAATAAAAACTTACTTAGCTGCTAATCATTCATCGGTATGCGGTCTAACAAGCGACGCAGATAA
>JAKUUI010000113.1 GCA_022448485.1 SAR324 cluster bacterium | reverse complement strand
CCTGCGATTGCTCAAAATCGCATTGAAATCAACATGGTTTCAACTTGGCCTCGGGATTTCCCTGGATTGGGAACAGGCGCACAGCGCTTTGCAAAAAACCTGGAAGCCATGACTGATGGCCGGATGAAAGTTCATTATTTTGCTGCCGGGGAAAAAGTCAAGGCTTTTGATTCTTTTGACGAAGTTGCTTCCGGAAACTCGCAAATATACCATTCTGCAGATTATTATTGGAAAGGCAAGCATCCCGGCTGGGCCTACTTTACTGCAGTTCCATTCGGCCTGACATACACCGAAATCAATGCCGGATCCATTGGGGTGGCGGTCAGGAATTGTGGGACGAATTGTCCGGAAGTTTTGGACTGAAATGTCTCCCTGGCGGAAACACAGGTGTCCAAATGGGCGGCTGGTTTCGAAAGGAAATAAACTCTGCTGATGATCTTAAAGGTCTGAAAATGAGGATCCCCGGACTCGGCGGGGACGTGATGGCCAAGTTGGGAGCTTCACCTGTTTCTATTCCGGGCGGTCAAATTTATGAGAACTTGATTTCAGGAGCAATTGATGCCACTGAGTGGGTCGGTCCCTGGAACGACAGTTACATGAAGTTCTATGAAGCTGCCAAGTACTATTATTATCCCGGAATGCACGAGCCTGGTTCTATGCTTTCTGTGGGTATGAACAAGTCATGGTGGGAAGGTCTCTCCAGTGCCGACCAGGGCATTATCCGAGCCGCAGCTGCACAGGAAAATGAGCTGATGATGGCGGAATATAATGCCAAAAGTGGTTCCTCACTCGTCAAGCTAATAAAAGAACAGGGCGTGAAGCTGCGCAAGTTCAATGATGATGTTTATGACAGCTTTGGAGAAGCAGCAGAAGAAGTCTTTAAAGAGGTCCGTGCTCACAGCGAGTTATCTAACCGCATCCATGAAAGTTTTGCAAAGGTGCGAGAGGAAGTCGGTGCCTGGGCCAAGATTTCTGACCAGGCTTATGTGGCACAGCGTAACCGTGTACTGGGTCTCTAATTTAATAATTTGAGTAATCCCATTAAAAAGCGGAACCTGAGGGTTCCGCTTTTTTTATTGAGAGGCAGCTCCACATAAAGCAACTAAGATGACAGCAGCAACAAATGGAAATGTCACTGATTCAGTAGCAAACACAACAGATTCCCAACCACTAAGCAATTCAATCAACGTTCTAAACTCCACTCTATTGTTTCGAGTTATAGCTGGAGCGATGGTCGCTTACGTTTTCCTTTTCATTTTCAACAATTTTCTTATTTTATTCAAGGCTGGCCGGGACCGCTCAATTTTCTCAAACACCAGCAATGGATTGGATTTTCGCCATTGGGCAGTCCAATCAGGGATGAGCTTATTATTCTGGGCTGGATTCAGTTTTTCAGTTTGTTAGCAGTACCGGCTATTGTTTTCTTTTGGGCAGCCAAAACACAGCAGCGTAATTTGAGGGCCGACGCAAGACTCTGGTCAGCTTTCGCAGCATACATTGTCCGTACCGCATTTTGGGCGGTTCTTTTAATTGGAGTGGTAGATGTTGTTATTTCTTTTCTAAGAGTCGAAAATTTTTTACCGATCTTAATTGGTGACGAACTGGCAATGTCGCTGGGTAGATCAAGCTTCCGGGGAACCTTCATTCTTTATCCACTATTTGTCGTCGGTGCTGTTATAGCCTTTTTTTCACGTGGACTTGGTTTTATCTGGCTCACATTACTGGTTGTCATTGCAGAATTTATGATCGTCATTACACGCTTTGTTTTTTCCTACGAGCAGGTATTTATGGGTGACCTGGTCCGCTTCTGGTATGCAGGTCTTTTTCTGTTCGCAAGCGCCTATAGTTTGTTTACTGAGGGTCATGTTCGTGTTGACGTACTTTATGCTGCATTATCAAAAAGGAATAAAGCAATTACAAACACAGTTGGTTCCTTAATTCTGGGAATTCCCTTGTGTTGGGTTATCTTGCTGACAGGCATGTGGACAATTGGAAGCAGCCTGAACGGACCGATTTTGAGTTTTGAGGTTTATCAACAGGGTTACGGAATGTACGTCAAATATCTAATGGTCGGTTTCCTCATTATCTTTGCCTTGAGTATGTTGGTGCAGTTCGTGAGCTACACCCTGGAAAATATCGCAAACTTTCGTGGTGAACCTGAAGATACCCCTGCGAAAGACGAATTTTCTGAAATATTGGAAGTTTAGACTTTCAATTAAGCAGCAACTGAAATGAATTTGAAAACAAAATATTTAATATAGACTGTCTAGAAAATAACCTGAAATCCACACTGTCATTTCGACCATATGGATAAATCATATTTATATCAGTGTGATTGTTAATACAAGATTTCTCACTTCATTCGAAATGACATGGTTACAGGACTTTTTACGACTGCATCAATATACGAAAAATTGATAATTAAACAATAAAATTAGGATTTTAAACTTGAATTTTGTAATCTGAACATGGAATTGTATTTTCTTGGTCTGCTCTTACTTGTGATGATGAGCGCTCTCATCTCAGGGTTTCCTGTCGCTTTTTCACTGCCGGGTTCAGCTATCCTGACCATCGGCATAGCGGCGCTTTCCGGATATATTTTTGCCAGTGACATTGATGCCTATTTTGTCCAGGGTGGTCCTGTGGAGTGGCTGACAGCCGGAGTTACCAACTTCCGAAGTTTGTACTGGGATGTTGAACGGGATACTCTCATTGCAGTACCGCTGTTTGTTTTTATGGGAATAATGCTCCAGCGTTCAAAAATTGCTGAAGACCTGCTGGTTGCCATGGCTCAGCTTTTTGGGCCAATTCCCGGTGGACTGGGAATCTCAGTTGTTTTTGTCGGAGCGCTTTTGGCCGCAACAACAGGAATCGTGGGAGCTACTGTGATTGCCATGGGCTTGATTTCACTTCCTGCTATGCTACAGAATAACTACTCTAAACCACTGGCCACCGGAACCATCTGTGCCTCAGGAACTTTGGGACAAATTATTCCCCCTTCAATTATACTTATTCTTCTTGCCGATCAACTGTCTAATGCAACAGACATTGCAAGCACTTCCAGACAAACTGCTTATAGAGAAGCTACAGGTGAATTTGTCCTGCCCTCCACACTTGATATTACCTCGACCAGTGCGGGAGACATGTTCATGGGTGCCTTTGTTCCGGGTTTAGTTCTCGTGGGCCTGTACATGCTTTACATATTGATTTACGCGTTGATTAAACCGGAAGTTGCTCCTCCTGTGCTTTACGATGGCAAATACGATTTAAAGTTTGTGATGAGTGTTTCCCTTTCCCTCGTACCTCCACTCTTTCTGATTTTTGCGGTACTTGGTTCTATCGTACTCGGAATTGCAACAGTCAATCAGGCAGGATCTATCGGTGCTATTGGCGCAATGGTAATGGGCGGGTATCGTTTGAATACCGGCAAGAAAGACACATACTTTCCGGCAATACTTGCAATAGGAGCAACAATTGCTATCTCGGTCATCCTCAGCTTTTATCAGCTGAATGTAAAGAATATAAAAACTGTTTCTGACACCATTGGCATATTTCTAGCGGTAATTGCCGTAATCGTGCTTTGCATTGGTGTTTTCTGGAGTGGGTGGCGCATATATAAAATTGATAACACTTTACAAGGTGTGATGATAGAAACGGCCAAAACAACTTCGATGGTTTTTATCATTCTCATCGGGGCAGCTATGCTCACTTCTGCGTTCCGGGGCTTCGGTGGAGAGGAATTAGTCAAAAATTTCCTGACTGGCCTTGAAGGCGGTTTCTGGGCACAATTTGTTGTAGTGATGGCCGTAATATTCCTGCTGGGATTTTTCCTGGATTTTATTGAAATAGCAGTAGTAGTTGTACCGATTGTTGCTCCTATTTTACTCGCCGATCCCTCAGCCAACATAACTGCAGTCTGGTTGGGAGTCATGATTGGCATTAATATGCAAACTTCATTTCTCACACCGCCTTTTGGTTTCTCTTTATTTTATTTGCGCGGTGTTGCTCCGCCCACTGTCAAAACCCTTCATATTTACCGCGGAGTTATAGCCTTCATTATGCTGCAGTTGGCAGGACTCGCTATAGCGGGTTATTTCCCCGCTTTGGTCAACTATCTGCCAAAACGAATATTTTTAACTTCCGAAAATGCACCGCCGCCCGTCAACCCGAAGCTCCAAGTCTGCCTGGAAGAGTTTGTCTTTAATGTTTATGATTCAGAAGCAGAATTGATACGAAGCGGAGTTGAAAGAACGAAAGGCTTGAACGTCAGCTTCATTCCTGAAAAACATCAAAAGCGGCTTTCTGAAACGCATGAAAGAGTTCTTGCTACTTTTGGTTTAGTCGAAAATATCCGAAATGCAGAAAAGGAACTGGCCTCATTTATTGTTGACTACCGTCCGCTTCACCGGGAAGTGCGTTTCCTGGAAAAGAAAATCAAATTTATTGATGCTGATATTCAGGAAGAGGAAAGGAGAATTCGCCGACTGGAAAATGTTGGAGAAACAACTGGAGCAAGAGTTTCGAAAATAAAAGAAAATATCGCATCTTTACAAAGCCGGAAGTCAGAGTTGGAAAGCAAAATTCCTGAAAACTGGAAGGGAGAGCTTGAAAAATATCTCAACTTAGCAAATACTGAAAACAAAGCACGCAAGATTTACCGACGTAACGTTGACGAAGCCTATGAACCATTATTGGAATTGCGCAAATTGATTGCTCAGCATGCTATGCTTGCAGAAGTAAAAGGTGACTTGCTCAGTCTAAAATCAATAATTGCCGATGAACCGGAAAAAGTGGCCATGAAAAAAATCAAAGTAGTTGAAAAGCTTTTGGGGAATGTAGCAGGATCCAGCAAAATTAAGTCGAAGATTTCCAAGGCAAGACGTGCATTGAAAAGAAATCCGGACAGAGAAAAAGCTGCCGGATTTCTGCAGCAGGGACTGGAATTGTTTTCTCAGGAAGTAGCCTGGCGTCAACATGCTTCTGAGAAATTACTAGCTGCATTAAATGAATATGATGGTGTACTCTTCGGTAGTGTTGGCGCCAGATTGCAAAATCGTCTCAGCAGCGAACAGGCGGCATTTGTAGCCGGATGCCTGTCTGAACACCAGGATGTTTCATTAGCTTTCTGAGTATCCGGAACAGAAACAGTGTTTTAAGGTGTGGTTTGTCAGACAACCTTGTAAGAGAGCAGCAAGGTTATAGGATTGTCTCAGTGTACTGAGATGTACGAATCCTTACTGTGAAAAGCTGAGTTTCGCTTTTAATCAAACTTTCCCGGATGAGATTCAGGAACCACCAAAAGTTTACCGGATGTATTGTGTACACCCTTTCATAGTAATAGATAAATATTGAATTAGTAACTCAAACGAGGAGATTAGATTTTTGTTTCTCAGCAACAGCAATGCACTGGCTGAGTGGAAAACCTTGTGAGCTAAGTAACCACGTTCACATGGTCGGTGCG
>JAKUUI010000112.1 GCA_022448485.1 SAR324 cluster bacterium | reverse complement strand
CAATTATAAAACAATTGATAACTGAGCTTTCAATAATGATTGAAATGAAAGGGAAAGATGCTTTTGAAGTAAAAAGTTTTCACCGAGTCATGTTGGCAACAAACTCTGAATGGGCAGCACCGGTATCTTTAACAGACCGTAGGTACTTTGTGTTGGATGTCTCAAATTCCAGAAAAAATGATCATGACTTCTTTAAACAATTGATCAATGAACAAAATCATGGAGGAAGTGAGGCACTTCTAAATGCCCTGATGGATTTTGATTTAAGTGATTTTGAGGTTCGTAGTATCCCTGAAACACCAGCAAGGTTGGATCAAAAGTTTTTGTCAATGGATATGATTCAGAAATGGTGGGTTGATGAACTAAGTGATGAAAATTTCACCATTGGAGAGAAGATACTACACTTTGAACAGGACAACAGGGTGCCTATATCTGATCTATCAACCAGCTTTGATGAATATGCTAAAGAGCATAACCCTAGACATAGACTTTGGTCAGTAAAAAGATTCTGTGGACAATTCCGAAAGTTAGTTTCCAATGTTGAGATAAAAAGGGTAGGAAGTGGGCCAAGAGAATACCAATTCCCTTCACTTAATGAATGCCAATTGTTTTTTACAGATAAGTACTCACTTGACAGTGATGTATTCGAAATTAACTGATTATCTGAATTGCTCCACGTCTAGCTAATGTATGTGGAGCATCATGAGGCCAGTATTTAACTTGGTTTACAGAGAAAATCCACTTGCTCCACGTTGTTTTTAAATTCGTACAGAATATTACAAATACACTAATACCCTACTAGTTATATCTTATTTTTATAATATTAAAAAAGAAGTGGAGTAGTGGAGCAATGTGGAGCCTACCAGTGTTTAACTGGGCTTGAGCTGCTCCACGTTGTTTTTAGAAGTGGAGCAATGTGGAGCATCTATTTTTACTAATTAACTGTTATTGCAAAACACCACCTCATTATCATGAGATAGATTATTCATCATTGGTCTGGTCTAACTGAGGGATAATATTTTGGAAGGTACTGGAGAGAACTGGGTCAGATTTTAATTCCTGTAGTAATTGAGAATCAGTCATTTTGCTGACATTTAACTGGAGATGATTAATGCTTTTTACATCGTTCCAGCGATTGGGATCTCTATTTTTTAAGAAGAATATTTGCGAAACAGGATTACCACTCATTGCATTTTCATAAAGAGCATTCGTGACATCTGCCAGCCCTGAAGCAGAACCTTTTTTATATGACTCACCTAATTCCGAATATTCTGCTTTCTTTGCGTGCCACCAGGTCTCAGAGAAACCGAGGGCATCACAAATTTGCTTCTGGCTGAGACCTCTTGCAGCATGGTGCTCAATCTGCTCCAGCAATTCCTTAGTTATCTGTCGTGGTTTTGGTCCTCGTTTCATTTAAATTTACCTTGTGAGGATGCGAATGCTTTCAGTCATTATTGTATATTTGCACTAGGTAAAAGTAAATAACTTTAAAGCATATTATTTTCCCATAAGACCGGATACAATACATATTATGGGTTTCAAAAGGTGATTAAGTATGATGTTTAACAGAAAAGAACAATGTCAAAATGTCTATCAAGAAAAGACTGCTCTAATGTAATCTGGTATAAAAAGGAACCAAAACTATCTCTGGCACATGGTATACTGCATAATCAGGTGACGGAGTAAAAGGATGAAACACGTTATTTGCTGTGGTCTGGCTGTTCTTGACCATGTTTTTTACTTGCCAGAAATACCCAAAACCCCGATCAAGAGTTTTGCCACAAACTACCACCCTGTGGGCGGAGGAAATGCAGCAACAGCGGCTGTTGCACTTAGCCGGGCAGGAGGGCAGGCGGTTTTTTGGGGAAGACTTGGTGATGACCAGAATGGAGACCTGATCCTGTCAGAACTTGAAGCGTTCGGTGTCGATGTCGGGGATGTCCTCCGGTTACCAGGGGTGAAATCCGGGGTTTCCTCCGTGTTGATCGATGCTGCAGGCGAAAGACTAATCACCAACTACATTGACCGGCAACTCATTAATAACGCTGACTGGCTTCCACTGGGAAAGCTGGTAAAATCCGGTGCGGTACTCGCTGACCTGCGTTGGCAGGAAGGAGCGCTTAAAACCCTCCGCAGAGCTCGTGAACTCGGAATACCGGGCGTTCTTGACGCCGATTTGGTACCTGAGGGTCTGAATGAGGATGTGATTAGTAGTGCTACTCACGTCCTTTTTTCACAGCCAGCACTGAAGGAGTTCGCATCAGGAAAGTCCACAGAAAAAGCCCTTAATTATGCCGTGGAACTGAACCGTGGTTGGGTGGGAGTAACAGAAGGCTCATCAGGAACCCGCTGGTTGGATGATGGAAAACTACGTCATCTTCCAGCATTCGAAATCAAGACGGTGGATACGCTTGGAGCGGGGGATGTTTTTCATGGTGTCTTCGCCCTGAGCCTAGCGGAAGGACATTTGGAGAGTAATGCCCTGATTAGGGCTTCAGCAGCTGCAGCACTGCACTGTTCTAAATCAGGTGGCCGAAAGACGATTCCGGTGAGGAAAGAAATTGAAACCTTTATCAGGCAGAGATCATGAGTTTAGCTGCAGGCAAATGGATTAGACTGCGGCCCTTCGCAGACTCCTCCGGACAATTCAGGATGGTTGTCATCAATCAGTGCCAGTCCATTCAGAACAACAGCAATTATTGGTTGGAAAGTGATGAATCTACTTGGAATGACCTTACCGGTATAAAGCTCATGCTGGGGGATAGCCATGTTGATGAATCTAGAGTGTTGCTGATATGCCTATTTTTTGTTTGGCCTGCCTCACACTTTACGCTGTTTAACAATCAGGTGTTGATCCCCGCCAAAGAACATGCAGTCCTCAACGAATTAGCACTGCTCCAATATAAAGGAACAACATGAGCCCTGCCGAACCTTTGCGTGTTGGTGTGCTATCTTTAGCACGACCAACCTTCGATGTCCCTTTTGCCGAGCAGGTCTGTGCGGATGCCTGGAAATTAATGGAACAGATCCCAGTTGATTGGGTTGGCTCTGGCGAACTGCTGTTCGATGCTGAATCAGTTGAATCTCAACTTACAAAATTAAAGAAAAAACCCATTGACCTATTGTTGATAATGCAATTGACTTTCACAGATGCAACAATGACTGTAAAGATAGCAGAATCTTTTGATGTCCCCCTCCTTTTCTGGTCATTCCCTGAGAAAAGGACAGGAGGCCGTTTGCGTCTCAATTCTCTATGTGGAGTCAATCTAGCAGCCCACGCCTTGGGAAAATCTGGAATTCAGTGCGACTACATAAATCTTAGTCCAAATGATCCTGAAACTTCAGAGGATCTTAGTTCCTGGATACGTGCCTTCCAGACTCGTAAAAATCTCTCAAGTACCAAAATCGCTGTAATCGGGAAACATCCGGATGGATTCCACACTTGTGCTTTTGACAGTGGGAAATTGAAGGAAATATCCGGGGTAACAGTTGAACAGATGGAACTTACTGACCTGTTCGATGAAGCCGAAAAAATCGAACAAAAAACAGTTAATTTGATCCGAAGTGAACTGGATTCAAAAATTAATGGTTTAGAATTAGTTGAACAGGAACCACTGGAAAAAAGTATTCGCATTTTGTCAACCCTTCGAAAAAAAGCTGAGAGTGAAGGTTATCAAGGATTTTCGGTTCGTTGCTGGCCAGAATTTTTTACTGAATACGGTTGCGCAGCTTGTGGAGCAATGGGTGTTCTTAATTCGCAAGGAATTGCGTCAGGATGCGAAGCGGATGTATATGGTACTATAAGTACTCTTATACTGAACTGGCTCGGGGGTGAACCCTCATTCATAGCCGATCTTGTAGATATCGACAACAGCGATGATACGGGAGTCTTTTGGCACTGTGGACTGGCACCACTGAATATGGCTGACCCCGATGCTTCAGTCGAAGCCGGTATCCATTCCAACCGAAAGAAACCACTGGTTAACGAGTTTGCCCTTAAGCCCGGAGAGGTTACACTTTTTCGACTGAGTCAGTCCCTCAATCTTACAAGGATGGTGATCGGTAAGGGGAAGATGCTCAAGGCACCTAAAAGTTTTTCTGGAACATCCGGAGTGATCCGCTTTGACAAACCAGCTTCACAAGTGATGGACACAGTTATAAGCGAAGGATTGGAACATCATTATGCCATCACCTACAGTAAAGTTGATAAATTGCTTAGAATTCTGGCCCGCCAACTCAAACTGCCTGTGCTGGAGCTGACTTAATATGTCGAAGACATTACGCTACGGATTCATCGGTTGCGGCATGATGGGACAGGAGCATTTACGCAACTTGGCAATGATCAAAGGTACTGAAGTGATTGCGATCTATGAGCCAGATGCAGCAATGCGTTCTGAAAGTGCTCGATTGGTTCCTAAGGCACGGTTCGCGGAGTCTGAGGAAGAAGTCATCCGCGCCGAAGACGTGGACGCTTTGGTGATCACAAGTCCGAACTATCTACACAGCAGACAATTGGAACGCATCTCCACGATTCGTCCGATTCCGGTGCTGGTGGAAAAGCCGGTCTGCACATCGCTGGAACAAATTCGGGCGCTCCAAAGACTGGATACGAATTACCCATCACCGATTTGGGTGGCAATGGAATACCGATATATGCCTCCAATCTCAAGGCTTGTGGAGGAGGTACATAACGGAGTCGCGCTCGGCAAGATTACATCGCTAAGCATCCGGGAGCACCGCTATCCGTTCCTGACCAAGATCGGAGACTGGAACCGCTTCAACGAAAACACCGGAGGAACGCTGGTTGAGAAATGCTGTCATTTCTTCGACCTGATGTGCTTCATCCTGCAGAGCGAACCGGTACGAGTCTATGGTTCGGGAGCACAGAACTTGAATCATTTGGACGAGCACTACGACGGACGTGTTCCGGACATTCTCGACAACGCCTTTGTAGTCGTGGATTTCGCCTCTAAACAGCGTGCAATGCTGGAATTAAATATGTTCGCGGACGGCTCATGGTTTCAAGAATCGATCGTTGTGGTCGGTTCTCAAGCAAAAGTCGAGTGTCAGATTCCTGGACCGACGCGATTTTGGCCGAAGGAGTCACTGGGAGAGTCCCCGACACCACAACTTACTCTCAGTCCCCGCGACCCGAAAGGTCCAAAGACACTAGAGGTTCCTGTCGATCCCAAACTTTTGGAAGCTGGAGACCATAATGGTTCGACCTTCTATCAGCACGAACGGTTTGCCCGGGTACTACGCGGAGAACAGTCAGTGGAAGTTACTCTGCAGGATGGCCTAAAAGCCGTACTGATAGGACTGGCAGTACACCGCTCCATAGAAACTGGAGAAGCAATCGATCTCACCCGTGGTGAGTACCGAATTTCTTGAAGTCATTATTGAAGGAATCCTGTGGATAATTGTGCGGATAAATAATTAGATCACCAGTTCCGAATTAGGAAGT
>JAKUUI010000111.1 GCA_022448485.1 SAR324 cluster bacterium | reverse complement strand
TTTCACAATGAAAACTTGATACTTCGCTTGAATAGGCTGTGTCCTAGAGCACATTTTAATCCCAGTTAAAAAAAGAGTATTGTTGAATGATGAGTGATGCAAAACATAAAATGATACCCTAGGGGGCAGATTTCGGGGAAAATCCCGTTAATGCGGAAATAAAAAAGTTTTGCGGGATAAAGACTTAGCGGAGTTGTATGATTTAGAAACCACGAGATTAAAAGTAGATGTTCGAAAAAATGTTAATCAGTTTCTAGCTTATTTTATGCATGAAATTAACTACGAAGAACTATCAAATTGGAGATTGTAAACTGCGACCTCAAGACAGTGGATTCTAGATATATTACACATGTTTAATTTTTCTCAAACATTTTTCAGTAGAACATTATCAATTCACAAAAACAAAAAATGAACAATCTTAATGATTTACGCCCATGGGTGCCGGAAGATACGGAGCTTTTTATTCAGCAGCATGTGGCCCGGTATCAGGAAATGTCTTTTGATGAACTGGAGTCGAAAGCATTTGGTCTGATTGAAGCACACGAGCAATTGATGGATCAGCAAAGCATCGTGCTCTATGCCGGTACGAATGTGATCAATCCAAAAGTCGCAAAAATGCTTTCTTCTAGTATAGGTAGCAGAACCAGCTTGGGCTATCCTGGGGCGAAGTACAACAAAGGAATGGAGCACGCCGATCAGCTGGAAATCATACTCATGTCGCTCATGTGCCAATTGTTCAAGGCTAAATATGTGGAGTACCGAGTGCCCAGCGGGTCGATTGCAAACCTCTGTGCCTACATGGCAACAACTAAACCGGGTGACAAAATCATGGCTTTTTCGGATGCAGCTGCAGGTCATGTGACCCATCATGTCGAGGGTGCTGCTGGGCTTTACGGACTGGAAATTCACGAGGTGCCTTTTGATTATTCTCAAATGGATGTTGATACGGAATCTTTGCTGCAGAAAGCAAAAAAGGTACGCCCTAAGCTAATTATTATGGCCGGAAGTATGTGTTTGTTTCCGTATTCTCTAAAGGAAGTTCGCAAGGTGGCAGATGAAGTTGGGGCGTGGATTCTTTATGATGCGGCCCACATGGGAGGTTTGATTGCAGGCGGGGAATTTCAACAACCACTCAAAGAAGGTGCAGATTTAATTACCGGTTCGACATACAAAAGTTTTGGAGGTCCGCCCTCAGGAATGGTTTTGACAAATTCAGCTGAATTGGCAGAGCGCCTGGATAAAATTGCTTTTCCCGGACTTACGGCAAATTTCGACCTCAGCCGTGTTGCTGCAATGGTCATAGCCGTGCTGGATTTGCTGACCCACGGTCAGGAATATGCGAAAATGTGCATCGCCAACGCCAAAGCGCTTGCAGAGTCCCTGCATGCTGGGGGATGTGAAGTGTTTCAGGTTAGCGGGAAAGGCTTTACGAATTCACAACATGTAGCCCTGCCTTCCGCGACTTACGGCGGCGGTGACACTGCTTGTAAGCTCCTGGAAAAAGCCAATCTCCTCACCAGTGGGATTGCTTTGCCTCTGCCTGTGGTTTTGGGAGACTTCAATGCGATGCGTCTGGGAACTCAAGAAATTACACGTTGGGGAATGCGTCCGGAAAATATGGAAACTGTTGCTAGCTTTTTCTGCCGCGTACTCGTCCAGCAGGAAAAACCGAAAAAGCTGAGATCTGAAGTGATAGAGTTCCGGAAAGCATTTCAACAGCTGCACTACATTCGTGATTAAAGGACTTGTGGCAGTTTCTTAAAAAGTCAGGTTAACATATGTTTGTTATTCACAATCGAATGTTATTTCCGCTCCATTCCCATAACTTCCCACTCGATTGTTAATCCTGTGAACATAGGAATCCAGAGGTGTTGCTACAAAGATTGTTCTCTACCTGATTGGTGATCTGGAACCCGGATCAAGTCAGGGATGACAAGTGAAATTTTAGCTGAATTGTTAATAAATATTTGTCAAATCGACTTCCTTTAATAACTCAATTTCTAGTTCCAGCATTTCACGTGCCTCCTCTGTGGAACTTTCGTGGTCCAGTCCGGCCAGGTGCGCGCAGCCATGGGCCAACAACCGGATTAGTTCTGTTTCAAAATCCCACCCGTTTTCAACGGCCTGCTGACGTACACGTTCTGCGGAAACTATCAATTCACCTGCCAGCTTTCCAGAAGCCGAGTCACCCGTTTGTGCTCCATTCATTTCCAGATCATTGTCATCATAAGCCCATGACAAAATATCCGTGGGGCAGTCTTTGCCGCGGAATTCCTTATTTAATTTTTGAATTTCTCCATCATCTGTGAGATACAAAGAAATACCGCGCTCAGTATCAAATAAGTGCTTTAAAAAAATAATTAATATTTTCTGGAGCCGGGTCTTGTTGATCAAGTCTTCCCAGTTTTCATCGCAGCTGATTTCAATCATGAGGCAGTTTTGTCAAGAGCAAAAACCCTTAAATGAGCACTGCGGCTGCGAGGATTATCGGCAACTTCGTTTTTTGAGGTCTTCACCGGTCGTCTGGTCAGGACTCGCCCCAAAGGTTTTTCACCGCAAATACAGTAAGGTAAATCAGTAGGGCAAACGCAGGGATTTTCCCATTTTCGGAATTGGTGCTTGACGATGCGGTCCTCCAGTGAATGGAATGTGATGATGGACAAACGTCCATTTGGTTTTAGTCGTGCCGGCACTTGCTCCAACAACACTGAAAGCTCCTGTAATTCATTGTTAACAGCAATTCTCAGTGCCTGAAAAGTTAGTGTTGCTGGATTAAAGCCCTGTTTTTGCAAACGTTTTGGTATGACCTTGCCCACCAGTTCAGCAAGCTCCCTAGTGGTTTCAAAAGGTTTTGTTTCCCTGACAGCCAGGATCGTGCCCACGATTTTTCGTGCAAAACGTCCTTCGCCATAATTACGTAATATTTTGAGCAATTCGTGTTCACTTGAATTGTTGACCAGATATGCCGCAGTGATTTGTTGACGGTCCGGATCCATCCGCATGTCGAGAGGTCCTTCCTGTAAAAAAGAAAATCCCCGCTCCGGTCGTACAAGTTGCTCTGAAGAAAGGCCGATATCAGCCAAAATATAATCGAATAGAGGTCCACCGTGCTTGGTAAAAAAGGTGGGAAGTTCAGAAAAACTGGCTTGACTCAACCGGGTTTGTTCTTCATAGGTCTTCAGTCGTTTTGCTGCAGCTTTTAGAGCGAGCCTATCTCTATCTATGCCGTACAGTTTTGCGTCCGGAAATTTTTCTAACAAACGTTTGCTGTGACCACCGCCACCAAGAGTGCAGTCCAGAATTGTTTGAGTTGATTCCGGCGCAAAATCGACCACTTCTTGCGATAACACCGAAATATGTTCAAATTGTGTTTTCATTTGAAGCGAAACATTTTTTTTGCCACAGGATGATAGTTATAAATTTTTTGAAAAGCTATGTTGTGAGTGCGGCGTAAATTCTGAAAAAGTGCATGAGGGTTCAGTGATTCACTTTGAGCAAAAATCATCTGCAGCAATGTTGATACTAGTTCTTTCGGGAAATCTCTACGCACGACCAAAACCGGGTACCACGCTACACCTTCCAAAGGTTCTGTTTGGTATAAAAAAGTATTAGCGTGAAGTTTTTGTGGCGTGAGCCAGGCATTTTTTGAGCGTAAAGCCTGGACTAACAGTTGGTCAAGTGATAAAAGGTGGATCCCGGGAAACTGCTCAAGCCAGTCGTTGACCTCCTGTAAAGGAGTTGGGGCGGTAAACGTGAGGACTTCTTCAGAAAATCCATCCGAGAAATCAGGAATGCTGTCAGCGTTGAACCAATTTAATTTTGTTTGCGGCGCCAATTTTTTCCAGACTTCAGCAAAATAAAGCGAGTTGTCATGCACAAGCAAAGTCTGAGTGCTTTCAAGTGTCAGATACGGTCCGGGTACTGTACCTAAAACATACAGCCAATTCTGCCAGAGAACAGACAGTACACGTAAGCCCGGATGTTTATTTAAATATTCATGTGCGGTTTTAGCGTCAATGATTGCAAGAGAAACTCGGTTATTCTCAAGTTGGGTCAGTCGGTGTTCTGGGTAAATTTCCGGATGTGTCACCATTTCTACTTTGTTGTTTGTCCTTGACGACTTCCATAGCCGCACCAATTCTGTAGCAAAAATATATGAACCTGTTCCTTGATTCCCTGTCAGAATAATATTTTGCTGCTGGCCCCATAAAGTCATTGATGTAGAGCAGAGCAGTAATAGTGGAAATAATGTTATGAAAATATGCTTCATCGAAAATCTTTATTCAACGTTGGCATTCCGGACAAAAAAAAGTGCTTCTTTGCTGCTGGACTATCCGCTGAATTGGTACTCCACACTTAGCGCATGGATGATTGTTTTTATCATAAACTTGAAGAAATTGTTGAAATTTACCCGTTTTATCATCAACTCTGCGGAAGTCAGAAATTGTTGTTCCGTTATTTTCTATAGCTTCTACAAGGATTTTTTTTGTGTATTTTATTATCAGCGGCCATTCCTTTTTACCGATGCTTCCAGCACTACGCTGCGGATGTATTCGTGAACGAAATAATATTTCTGAGACATAAATGTTTCCGAGTCCGACAACGATTTTTTGATCCAGCAGTACAGTTTTTATTGCACGCTTAGAGGATGCCAGACGTTTCATGAAAAAATCTGAAGTCAAATCAGAGGAAAGAGGTTCGATTCCCAGTTTGAGTAATGACTTTGAATCTGCTAGATTATCGTACACTTCCAAAGTTCCAAAGCAGCGAATATCATCAAAAATCATAACCCGTCTGCTTTTTAAATGGAACAAGACACGATTATGTTTTGACGGCTTCGGAAGAGGATCACAGACAATGAATTTTCCCGTCATACGTAAATGAGCAAGTAAATATCTTTCCGGTTGCAAATGAAAAATTAGATATTTGGCTCGGCGCGTGACATCTAGAAATTTTCTCCCTCTCAACTGTTCCTGAAACAAATCACAGTCTCCCTGCACAATCGGATTGCTACGGAATATTTCAACAGATGTAATAACATCTCCGCTTAGTTCACCGCGTAATTCTCGAACGACTGTCTCGACCTCAGGTAATTCTGGCATTTAGATTATATTCATGTTCGAATGGATGCTTGTCATGTAGGATATTCTAGCTGAGTCAGATTCGACTCTCAACCCCTTTCGGTTGGTGGAGGGAAATCTAACTGACACAAATTAAAATAAATCAATTATTATATCAGTATGATATCGCTATTAATGTTGCCACCCCAACCCATCCTACCTTACCGGTAGCGGGGTGGTAGCTATTGTTAACTTCACGACCCTCCCATGGCCTCTTTGAGAGGGAGTTTTCGCATCTTTTCTCTGATGGTTGGCTCATGGTAAGGAGAGTAATGAAGTTCGTTCACCACCTCATTATTTCCAATGTAGACTCCGGCCTCCTTGCTTGTGAAGTTGTAATTGGTCTTGAGTATGTGGTTGAAGTAAGTCCTGAGATCCCTTAACTGAAGGTTTTCGACTCGGGCCAGCTTCCGGTGCAGGAACAGGAAATCTTCAAACTACGGGACAATGGGCTGTTGCCCATCAGGAG
>JAKUUI010000110.1 GCA_022448485.1 SAR324 cluster bacterium | reverse complement strand
TCAAATGCTGGTGGGTCGGCGGGGGCTCGAACCCCGGGCCACCTGATTAAAAGTCAGATGTAGTGGGTAAACAGGGAAAGACTGCAACAAATAAGGTTAATATAATCAATATGATAAAAGGACTAATATATTTGGGGATACTTAGCAATATGACCGGTTTTTGTAAGCTAATGGCACAAAATGGCACAAAAGTTTTGCCCTTGTGCGTGCGTGTAGTGGTTTTTCTTGCGGTGGCTAGTATTAATGATAAAAATATTTTTTTGATCATATACACTCCTTTTAAAATTCAACATTAATTAGTAATCCTATTCGTCTATGTTGTATCACCAGCATGCTAGTTTTTCAATGTTTATTGTTGACGAAACTGACAGTATATATGTATAATAAATCTTAAATATCAAGAGAACCGGTTTGGTTTGCATCGGCACATCCAGTGTCGTACCGGTCAGCAACCTTTACAGGCGTGTCCTGAAGGTGCTTGCAGAAGCTTCGTATGAACGAAGGACGATATGGGTGAAAGCCAAAATGCCTGGGTTTTAAATCCTATCAGCATTTCAATACTAGCTTAGATAAGTTTGGTTCCTGTCAAATGAACAACTGCGTCTAATTTTCCCATAACGATTTTTCTCAAAATTTAATGGGGAACTAAAATGGAAAAACTAACTAAAGAAGAACAAGAGAGACTGGGTTTATACACGGGAAGGTTCCAAGCCCTTTGGGATAATTATTTCTTTCGAATGGAAGCCCGTGAGCATAGGAAGGACACCATTGGACTTGATCCTACTCCAGAGGAAAAAATTAAGATGGAGGAATTTGAGGAGTGGGCTAAGAAACAGCCATGGAATCTCGAAGTACAAGACGTAACCAATAAATAAATTGAAAGGAGAGATATGGAAAAAATTGAAGGATGGGATCCGCAAATATTTGTTTGCGAGAAAAAAACTCTTGACAACCAGGAGAAACCATGTTCGCTCGGATTCCATTTGATTCTCTAAGGGCAAAAACAATTACAAAATGCTTTCTTAATGAATTTATAGACGATGCGGTCTCAATCCTCTATCCGACATCCCGATCCCTCAGACGTGACGCCCAAAGTGTCAAGATTCTGGGTCGGATGCAGAAACCCCCGGAGAGGTGCCCGATCCACGACGGCGTTGTGGGTGTGGAGCAATATGGGTTGGCGCAACTGGTTGTTCCAAGGGCGAAAACTGGCCGGAGTGCCTTTGTAGGCATCTAAAGTGAGACGATCGCTTTTGAGGTAGCCCGTCACCTTCTCGAAATCCATGGATTTTGTCCGCAACACGGATTCCACGATCACCTTGACTGCCGCCCACGCGGCCCAGTCTGGGCCCAGCATCTTGCGTTTTGCCCGCTTCACGAAGCGCTGGTTGAGTTGCGGAGCGCCGTGACGCTCCCACGCCCAGTGCCACGCCGAGGGGATGAGACCTTCAGTTCCCACGACCGGACGAGGATGAACCGTCTGGTAAGGCACATAGCGGCCAAATTCGCCATCGGTATCGACAAGCAAGACCACCTCGGATTGATGCGTTGTGAGCAACGCGATGTTGTTTTGGTCCCGCTGCCGGGGATCGTTGCTGAGAACGAATTCTTTCTCCTCCGTGATCTTCAACCCAAACTTCTTGGCGGTTTTCCGAAATGCCTGACTAAACGCCTGATCGCGGGGGAGCTTTCCCTGAAGCAGCAACAGGTTCCTCCATTGCTTGGTGACGAGGTACTGCGCCAAACCATCGGCCAGCATCGCGTAGCTGGGGATTGTATGCATCAGGTGGGGTCTGCACTGGTTGCCGCGCAACTCGTCAGCAGATTCGGAGACGTTAAAGAGCAGCAGAGGCTTACCTTGGGCCGCGTTGGCCACGGTCAGCAACGCTTCTGCAGGGGCATCCACAAGAACAAACGAAACGTTTTGTTTCTCATGTAACCGAACAATCGCCTCCGCAAGTTCAGGCTCGGATTTTACAGACACCTTTTCTAGCCTAAATTTTATGCCAATCGCTCGCCCAACAATCCGGCTTTCCCGGAGGGCCACCTCGGCCCCTGGCCAAGGGCGGCCCCGTGGTTTGAACTCAATGCCTGCGTAACGTCGATCCTCCCGGTAACGGGGATCGCCATCGAGTTCCGCATACCCGATGACGAGCGTTGTTTTCCCCGCCCCCCAGACTGATTGGATGGACAGCAATCCGGCAAAACAAAATATCCCAAAGGCTTTTCTAATCATGCTTCAATCGTCAATGAGGATCGCATAAGGAACGAAGCCAACCGAAACCGAAGTTAACGCCTTTTCCTTCTGCACGTCAATGATGGTAAGGTCGTCGGAAAGACCGTTGGCGACATAAAGCAATTTCTCGTCACGAGTCATAGTGAGACCCCAGGCACGTTTGCCCACGAGCAAGTAGTCTTTCACTTTCTTCGAAGCAACGTCCACGACAGCCACGTGATTAGCCCTCCCAAGGGCGACAAACGCTGTCTTACCATCGCGGGTGATGAGAACGTCTACGGGTGTAACTTCATCCTTTCGGAAACCTTGCGGACGGAAGAGCAATTCATCAGTGACTTTGAGCAAGGCGGTGTCGATGATATTCACGGAACCGGCAAGTTCAGCAGAAACCCAGAGTTCCTTACCATTCGGAGTCAGGGCAAACCGGCGTGGCCTCGTGCCCACAAGAATATCTGCAAGAACTTCTCCGGTTTTAGTGTCAATTACATGAACCATATTGGCGGTTTCAGAAGTGACAAACACCATAGAACCGTCGGGCATAACCATTACTCCTTCTGGCTCTTCGCCTACTTCCACTTCCTTTACCACCTCACCTGTTTCCAGATCGACAAACGAGACCATTGCGTCTTCCTCATTTGAAACGTAGAGAATTTTCCCGTTTGGGTGCAAGTCGAAGGTCTCTGGCTCCTCAATGTCAAGGATACGCTCCACGAGCTCCTGAGTTGCTACATCGTAAACGGCAATCTGATTGTCGTCCGCACAAGCAACATAGAAAAGAGTCTTGTCTAGGTTGAAGTGCATGCCTCTCGGTCGCCCACATGTATCGATGGTGTTTATAAGCTGATTGGTTTTGCTGTCCAGTACAGAAAGTGTGTTGCCCTTTTCATTGCTTACAAAAATCAAACCTGTCCCTTTTGCTGAGACCAGGGTATTAGTAAACAACAAATTGAAACAGGGTAAGCTTACGGCAAAGATGAGTTGTTTAACGGTTTTATTCATGGAATGGCCTTTAAGTTAGTTGAACGATCGATTGAAATTTTTTCCTGTAATGTCCAAGCGCAGCGGTCACCAATCAATGAATTACCGCAAAAGCTCTGATACTTCAGAGTGATCCGCACTTTCTGCCAAATCGAAGGCGGTACGGCCTTCATCATCTTGTAAATCTGCTTTCGCCCCAATTGCGAGGAGATGTTCAACTATACGCAGGTGTCCCATCTCAGCAGCGATCATCAGTGCAGTTTGTCCGCGTTTATCTGCTAAGTCTGGAATAGCTCCCTTAGACAATATCAGTTTGACGGTATTCAATGCCGCCTGCGAAGGTACGTCGTCACTGTGTCCTGATGCCCACATGAGAATAGTGAGTTCGTTTCCATAGCGGATATTGGTGTCAATACCAGTGTCTAATAGCAGGCCGACGATCTTGCTGAAGCCCTTTCCTGAGGCATAAACCAAGGCAGTTTTACCAGTTTGGTCAGCCATAGTAGGATCGGCCCCGTGACTTAACAGGAGTTGTACGGTTTTGGGATCTCCGTTGTAGGCGGCGGCAATCAGTGACGTAAGTTTCTGACGGTTGACAACATTAACCTTGGCTTTGCTGCCGAGCAAGTACTTGACCACCTTTCTTCGTCGTGCTCTGGTGGCTTGAAAAAGTGCGGTGTTGCCGGATAAATTTTTATAGTGGAGTTCGCTGCCCGCGTCCAGGAGGAGTTGCACGATGTTCAGATGTCCTTTTCGAGCTGCGAGTAGCAATGCCGTGTTGCCAAATCGGTTGCGTGCCTCTACTGAAGCCCCTAACTCCATCAACTGTCGCACATCTTCCATACGTCCGAATTCAACGGCATCAAATAGAGCGAAATTTAGTTGTCTGCTGTTAGTAGTGTCGACCGCCAATCCGTTGATCATTACGGTTTTTCCGAAGATCCCATTCGGTAGAAGTAACAGGCACCAGAACAACAATACGATTACAGAAGACGCACTGACTGTATTATAAACCTGTAATCTTCGCTCCTTTGGAATTTTGCAGGAACTTGTCACTATTCTCCTTAGTTTAGTGAGACATTGTATTCAGGTGGTTAGATCTTCCATCGGTTTCTACGTGATTACTGAGTTTCGAGATTAATTTGTGCGGCATGGATAGTCTTTCCAGCTATATACTCCGCCATGGCGGCAATTTCATCATTACTGTATGACACAAGCAAGGAACCTTTTGCGGGAGAATTGTTCCGGATTTTGTTCTTAAAATCAAGCATGGTATTCTTAAGATATTCTGGATACTGTCCGGCTAAGCGAGGAATTCGGCTGTCACCCTCGTATCCTCCTAGATGACACTGAACACATTGACCTGCGGCAGCAGAGGTTTCACCCAATTGGGCTCTCTCTTTAATAGGTCTGTAGCCGATATTGGGCCATTTCTGTTCTGAAAAAAACTTTGCCATTGCAATCATCTGCTTTTTTTCAAGTAGTTTGGCAATAGGACCCATGATTTCACTGGACCGGTACGCAGTCTTGAAATCCTTTAGTTGAACATACAGGTAATAAAAATGCTGTCCGGCAATAATTGGATACTTGGGCTGAGTCGAGACACCATTTTGTCCGTGACATGTGAAGCAAAGAGTTAGTTGGGGGCGGATGTCGGCATACTCATCAGCGAACAACTCTGCATTCCAGGAGATTGAGAGAAACAGGAACAGGACTGTGAGCCAGTTTTTTATAGGGGAATTGTTTTTTTCAGATTTTCGATCTAGGAGCATAAGACGGTTAACGGTTGAGACGGTTGACAGTCCAGCCCTGACTGGAGACCGTTTGAGCAGTTCTAATGGTAGACAAAAAAAAGGGCCACCCTGAAGCGGCCCTTTGAAAAGGTTACATAACTCAGAAGCAAAGCTTCAGTCAGACAGCGTAAAGGCAATGATGTTGTTGCCTCTCTTGTAGTTCAACTGAACGTTGCCTCCGGCAGCCACTACGATGTACTGCTTGCCTTCAACCGTGTACGAGGATGGGGGTGCGTTGACACCTGCTCCAGCCTGAAATGACCAAAGGACGTTGCCAGTAGCGGCATCGTATGCCTTGAATTGACCATTACCTTCCCCGGCAAACACCAGTCCTCCTGCTGTAGCCATGATTCCACCGATCATCGGCTGTGGGGTCTTGACCTTCCAGCGAATTTGCCCAGTGTTATAGTCTACAGCTACGACATTGCCCCACTGCTCCTCACTGGCGATCACCTTGAAAGCCCCACCTAGCCAGAGTTTACCACTAGGATAGGGTGTACTCTCCACGTGATAGGTCATTGGCTGGTGTAGGTTAATGGCATAAACCAAACCTAAGTCAGTGTTTGTCGTCATTGGTGACCATTCTACACCACCATT
>JAKUUI010000011.1 GCA_022448485.1 SAR324 cluster bacterium | reverse complement strand
TTATTCTGAATAGTTATAGATTCTGTTTTGTGATCAATAGCGATTGAGAGTGGCCTAGTGCAATGTCAGAACGAAATCAGGAGTCCTCCCTTAAGTTGAAATGAGAGCTGGCAGTTAATAAATTTTAGTAGTTTATGAGAACCTATGGCAAACAAGTTTCTATTTTTCGGGCTTCAATAAAGAATGGTGCTTCCGCTGCAAAACCTTTCTAGTTTTTCAGAGAACTCTGTATTTCTTTAGCCAGTTTTTCCGGAATTCCCGGAACCTGTAATATTTCATCTAAAGCAGCCTGCCTTAAACTTGTTAAGCTGCCAAAGTGCTTCAGCAGTAGCCGCCGTCGTTTAGGGCCGATTCCCGGGATATTATCAATTTGCGAATGCAGGGTATTTTTGCGTTTGAGTTTACGTTGAAATTCGATAGCAAAACGGTGTGATTCGTCCCGGATGTTCTGCAAAAAAAAGAGTACATCGGAGTTGCGGTGCATCCGGATTTCGTTTTTCTGGTTAGGTTTAACCACATATTCGTAATCTACATTTTTACCACGACTTCGTCCCCTCTTTCGTTCTGAACGTCCTTTTGCCAGGCCGATCAAATCAACTTTCTGCAAAATTCCAAGTTCTGTCAAAACTTTTGCCGCAATATTGATTTGTCCTTTTCCGCCGTCAATTAAAATCAAATCTGGTAGGTTTTTCCCTTCTGCCAGAGTGCGGCTGTAGCGGCGAGTGAGAACTTCTTTCATGCTGGCAAAATCATTAGGACCAGAAATGTTGTTGATTTTGTATTTCCGGTAATCTTCATTTGAAGGTGAGTTCTTTTTCCAGCAAACCATTGAAGCAACCGTCATTGTTCCTGAAAGATGTGAAATATCAAAAGCTTCCACAACTTCCGGAAGACGGTTCAATTTTATTTCGTGTTTGACGTGCTTCAAAATGTTTGTGTTTTTTGCGAAACGGCTGCGCTGCTCGGATAAATTAACTTTTGCATTGCTGAAAGCCATTGAGACAAGTTCTTTTTTCCGTCCTTTTTGCGGACAAACAACGTAAATGCGCCGTACTGATTTTTGATTAAGTGCATCTTCAAGCAGTTTTCTGTCTGAATACTCAAAGGGCAACAATATTTCACGGGGTACAATTGAACCTTCCGGCATATAAATCCTGTGTAGCACCTGCCCAAGTAAATTATCATTGGTAGCTTCGCTGCTGTCCTCAAAAAAGAAAAAATCTGTACCTAGCAGCCTGCCGTTTCGGATGAACAAGACCTGAACTCCGGTGGAATCGGATTCACGATACAGATTAAAAACATCCTGATCCTTTCCTTGAACATCCAGTACCATTTGTCTGGCAAAAATCCGGCGCATGGCTTGAATCTGATCACGATATTGAGCCGATTTTTCGAATTCAAGTTTTTTGGAAGACTGCTTCATCCGCTTTTCGAGTTCCTGCAGGAGTTCCTGGTCGCGGCCTTTTAAAAATAAACGCACCTGGCGGACAATTTTTTCATAATCTTCTACAGAAACATCTCCCTGGCATGGAGCAAGACAACGCTTCATTTGAAAATTGAGACAGGGACGATATGTCTTTTTTCCATCAAGCAACATTTTACTGGTACGCAGCGGAAAATATGTCATGACTGCTTTCAAGACCTGGCGGGCATCTTTAACTGAAGTGTAGGGGCCATAATATTCAGATATTGAGTCAATTTTTTCACGAACCAGGACAAGACGGGGATACATTTCTCCAACGGTCAGCTTACAGTAAGGATATGATTTCCCATCCTTGAGGGCCACATTATAACGTGGATGGTGTCTCTTAATCAGTTGCTCCTCTAAAATCAACGCTTCGGCCTCAGTGTCGGTAACTATCAGGGAGAAATCATGGATACGGGATACCATGAGCTTGATTCGCAAGTTGTGTTTTGCAGAGCCATGGAAATAGGAGCGGACCCGGTTCCGGATGGATTTTGATTTGCCGATGTAGAGGACGCTTTCCTGATCATCCTTGAAAAGATAAACTCCTGGGAGATCAGGCAGGTGGGAGAGTTTTTCTCGTGCGGGAGAAATGGCTCCGCCACCTTTTAGAAAATGGCGGGGTTTCTTGCTCATTTAGTTACTGTGTCAAATCTGCTATTGTTTCAGGGATTTTTTTCACAAATCCAGCCATAGTTCCATAGGGACCAATGTCCATTTTCAGTGCATACTGAATTACGATTGTTGGTGTTCCAGTTAGCCCATAAATGGTGGCTTTTCGTTCTCCGTCTTTGATCAGTTGATTGACCCACTTTTGGTCTTTTTCCTTTTGAAACTCCTTATGAATTCCAAGCGAACGGGCAAGATAATTTGTTATTCCGGGATCAAAGACATTAACATTATGCGTGAAACTGGCCTTGAAAAGTTCATCTATTATCAAATCTCCCTTACCAATTTTTTTTGCCACATAATAGAGGCGCAAGGGCGAATCATCCTGTCCACGGAAGACAATCGGAATGTCAATAAATTCGACCTTGTCCGCAAATTTCTTACGGAAGTTTCTTGAAGCTTTGTACAGGTTATTGCAGTGTGGGCAGCCGAAATTCATAAATTCTTCATAGACAACTTTTTTAACACTATGTGCTGCAGGAATATTTCCAACAACGTCATAGTGACCCCGGATGGATTCTTTTGCTACTACCGAAAAGACCATAACCGAGCTGCAGATCAGTAAGGTTATTTTTTTCATGTTTGCTCTAATATTTAGTTAACTGTTTTTACAAGTAATTTATAATAAATCTCCCCACAAAAACTGCAAAATAGCAACAGCCGTCATTGCCGCAGTTTCTGCCCTGAGAATTCTGGGACCAAGATATACCGGACGCATTCCTGCGCGGAGCGCCAGATCATGTTCCTCAGGATGTAAACCTCCTTCCGGACCAACCAGCAACCGCTGATGCGCTTTTATTTTTTCACCAGTAGTACTGAGATTTTTCCAGGAAACAGCGTTAGCTGAGTCAGGAGAGAGTACCCAGGATTTTTGACATTCAGGAAGAGCAGTCAAAGCCGCCTTTAAATCCAGATGCCAGTAAATTTCGGGAGGAAATTGCCTTCCGCATTGTTTGCAGGCCTCCAAAGTAACACGATGCCAGCGCACCATTTGACGGTCTATCTGAGAAGCACGGGGAACTTTTGAAGAATGAATGCCGCCAAATATATCCAAACGATCAATGCCCAGTTCGGTGGTTTTTTGCAGAATAAAATCCAGTGCTTTTTCTTTGGGCAGTGCTTGTAAAATTTCCAGCTGAAGAGGCGATGGTGGCGGAACAGCAATATTTTTTCCCGGAACAAACTCAAGTGAATTCCGAGAAAGGTTTTTCAAAAGCACTTCAAAACGTCGACCTTTTTCATCCTGAATGAGAAAAAAATCACCAGTACGCATGCGGCGTGATTTCAATATGTGCTGAGCTTCTTCGCCTTTCAGTTCATATTGATTGCCGCATTCAAGTACTCCGTTAAAAATGAAATACGACATTTGCTTTGATCAGGAATACTTGAAGTTCAGCTGATCTTTTTTCAGACCAATGCTGACCTCTCCTCCATTTTCTAGCTTGCCAAACAAGACCTCATCTGCAAGAACGGTTTCGATTTCACGCTGAATTGTGCGTCTCATTGGACGTGCGCCAAAAATTGGATCATAACCTTTTTCGGCTAACCAGGTTTTTGCTGCATCCGTTACATTGATGATCACTTTTTGCTGCTGCAGTTTAACTTCAAGTTCCACAAGCATTTTTTCTACAACCATCAAAACAACATCTTCCGGAAGGCCCTCAAAAGAGATTATACTGTCCAGGCGGTTGCGGAATTCTGGACTGAAGGTTTTTTCAATTGCTTTTTTTGAAGGCCCTTTTGGTGTACTTTCGCCAAATCCGATTATGGCCGAACTCATTTCCTTTGCGCCAACATTAGAAGTCATTACCAGGACAACATTGCGGAAATCCGCCTCACGACCGTTGTTGTCCGTCAAGGTTGCATGATCCATCACCTGCAGCAGAATATTGAAAATATCCGGATGAGCTTTTTCAATTTCATCAAGCAGGATCACACAATGCGGATTTTTGCGTACTGCATCCGTCAACAAACCACCCTGGTCAAAGCCAACATATCCGGGAGGCGCACCAATAAGACGTGACACAGTGTGCTTTTCCATGTATTCACTCATGTCAAAGCGTTCAAAGTTGATTCCCATTGTAAAGGCCAGCTGCTTGGCCAGTTCTGTTTTCCCAACTCCAGTGGGGCCGGTAAAAAGAAAAGAGCCAATCGGATGATCAGGGTGATGTAGTCCAGCACGGGAACGCTTGATGGCCTGAACTAAAGTCCCTATTGCCTCGTCCTGCCCAAAAACCTGCATCTTCAATTCTTTTTCCAGTTCACGCAGCTTATCCTTATCAGAGGAATTCATGCGTTCAACTGGAACCCTTGCCATACTGGCAATCACCTTTTCAATATCCTGCACTCCCACTGTTTTACGTTGCTTACCGGGTCGTAACCGTACCAGGGAACCTGCTTCATCAATCACATCAATTGCTTTGTCCGGCAAATAACGCTCATTGATATATTTTTCAGAAAGTTCAGCAGCAGTTTTTATGGATCCTGAAGAGTAGTGGAGATGGTGATGCTTTTCGTAACGTGACTTCAAACCTTTGAGAATCTTGATTGTCTCCGCCAGTGAAGGTTCAGTGATATCAATTTTTTGGAAACGGCGTGAAAGAGCGCGGTCTTTTTCAAATATCTTTTTGTATTCTTCATAAGTTGTTGATCCAATACAACGGATTTCTCCTTTTGCAAGGGCAGGTTTCAACAGGTTTGAAACATCCATCGATCCACCGCTGGTTGCACCGGCTCCAATTATTGTGTGGATTTCATCGATGAATAAAATTGAACCCGGACGCTTTTCCAGAGCTTTTAGTACAGCTTTTATGCGTTGCTCAAAATCTCCGCGAAACTTTGTTCCTGCCAACAAAGCACCAATATCGAGAGCAAATACTTCGGTTCCTTCCAGCATTTCAGGAATATCACCGTTGAAAATCTGCAGGGCAAGCCCTTCTGCAACAGCAGTTTTTCCGACCCCTGGATCTCCCACAAAAATTGGATTATTTTTGTGCCGTCTGCATAATATCTGCAGAGTGCGGCTGATTTCGTTTTCGCGTCCAATCAGCGGGTCAATCCTGTTTTCTGCTGCAAGCTGACATAAGTTTTGGGTGTATAGTTTCAGCGGATTCTGTTCAGGACGTGCTTGTTCACCATCTTCTTCCTCTTCTTCTGCTCCCTCATAATCATGACCTTCTCCCTCCTCTTCTTCAACCGGCACTTTGGCAATGCCGTGCGAAATATAATTCAGCAAATCAAGACGGGTGATATCCTGTTTCTGCAAAAAATAGGATGCATATGACTGAGATTCACGGTGAATAGCCACCAGCACATCACCAACATCTGCAGAAGCTTTTCCGGAACTGTTGACGTGCATGATTGCCAAATGCAGCACACGCTGGACGGCCCGGGTCTGTCGCGGCAATTTGTTTTCATCAACTTCTTCCTGTTGAGAAAAGAAATCCTCCAAATCCTGCTTGATGAGATTTGTGTCTCCTCCGCAACTACGGATAACATGAAGTCCTGCATCGTTGTGCAGCAAGGCAAAGAGTATATGTTCAACGCACAAATATTCATGTCGGCGGTCAATAGCTTCACTTTGGGCCGCCATCAAACACATTTCTAAGTCTTTTGTAAACATAAGCTCAACTCAATTTTCTTCCATTGTTGCCTGCAGAGGATACTCATATTGTTCTGCCAGTTCATGCACTGCTTCCACTTTCGTTTCTGCCACCTCAAACGTGTAGGATCCACAAACCCCAATCCCGTTTTCATGAACATGGATCATGATCTGTGTTGCCTCCATCAAACTTTTTCTAAACACGGTTTCCAGAACAAATACCACAAATTCCATTGTGGTATAATTATCATTATGAAGCAGAACTTTGTAGCTCTGAGGAGGCTTCAATTTCTGCCGTGTTTTCTTCTTTACCTGTTCATCAAGTTCAATTTCGCTCATGATTCTTTTCTTGAGAACTAACTATGCTGCAACCGTAAAAAGTCCAGCTAAGCTCTTATTTATCATCCCGAGAAAGCAGGAATCTGCGATTTCAGTCGCTCATGATAGTCCGGATTCCCATTCCCTGATCACAGCGAGAAAAAACTTTACGGGAATGACGCCTTTTTACCGGAGCATCAACTAAAATAATCGGACAAAATCATTTCAAGACGATTTTTTCGCACAAATTGTTTTTCAGCAGACATGTGCACTTTAGCTCAATTATTTGCTAAGTCAATACGTTTTTTTAATTTAATCCTAACTCGCCTTTATTCTTACTTCCTGTCCGGAAGTATCTTCATTCAGAAAAACCCGGCTATTGGGAGGAATGCTGTGAGTCAGCCAGACATTTCCGCCTACAATTGACCCTTCCCCAATCACCGTATCTCCCAATATTGTTGCACCTGAGTAAACTATCACTTTATCCTCAATTGTTGGATGACGTTTCAAATCAGGGTTGGCCAGAGAATGCTGCGGACTGAGCGCCCCTAAAGTCACACCCTGATAGAGCCGAACATGATCCTTGATTATTGCGGTTTCACCAATTACAATTCCAGTGCCGTGATCTATCATCAGGCCTTTTCCAATTGAAACACCCGGATGAATATCTATTCCGGTTCTAGAATGGATGTATTCGGTCATAATTCGCGGAATCAAGGGCACACCTCTTTCGTGCAAAAAATGAGCAATTCTGTACACGCTCACTGCCTGAAGTCCAGGGTAGGCCAACACAATTTCCCGCTTGCTTACAGAAGCCGGATCGCCTTGAAGAATTGCGTCCACATCTTCAGAGAGGATATCACGCAGTTCCGGAATGTATTCTAGGAATTCAAATGCAATCGCTTCAACCTGCCCCTCAAATTCCGGAAGCTCTTCACAGTGCTCTCCTTCCTGGGAGGCCTTCCAGCAAAGCACCAGTTCGATGGCTTCCTTGAGGCGGTAGAAAATGGAGACAGTCTGCTGTCCCACCATATGGGGTAAATTGAGATAATCAAAAGACTCCTGGCGGATCAATCCGGGAAACAGTAGAACCTGAATATCTTCAACTAATGAGACAATACTCTCCTTAGCCGGTAAATCGACAGTGCCGATATGCTCTATTTCCGGATGTTTCCGGTAAGATGCCATCAAAGCATCAATTACATTTTGCAGCCTTTTTCCTTGGTCAGTAGACATTAGTTTACTTGCTGGTATGACTAAGAATATTCTGGAGTCATGTCGTTAAAGAAAAAATGATCCAGGATTGAGTTGAATGAAACTTACTGTTATGCTGTGAAACATATCTCATAAACAGTCGCAGGAGTCAAATGCAAAGTTATAAAAAAGAATTTGCCGAATTTCTTATCCGTGCAAAAGCTCTGCAGTTCGGAGAGTTCACTCTCAAAAGCGGACGCAGTTCACCGTACTTTTTCAACTCCTCAAAATTCAACACAGGTCCTCTGATTAAAGAGCTGGGTCAATACTACGCTTCTGCAATCAAGGAAAATATTCCTGACTGTAGTTTAATTTTCGGCCCTGCCTACAAAGGAATTCCTTTGTGTGTTTCTGCGGCCACTGCTTTATCCAGCACCCTTAACAAGAATATCGGATATTTCTTTAATCGAAAAGAGGAAAAAACACATGGCGATCAAGGAATTATTGTTGGCCAGCTACCACTTCCACAAGATTCTGTGGTCATGGTTGATGATGTTATCACCGATGGACTGACCAAAATCGAGTCTGTAGGTTTGATTCGGGAGCTTTGCAAAGTTGAGTTTAACGGAATTCTTGTGGCACTTGACCGGATGGAAAAAAATTCACAAGGTCACGATGCGATCGCACAATTTGTGGATAAAACCGGTGTTTCCGTCTGGTCGATTATCACTATCCGTGAAGTTTGCGACTATTTGAAAAACCGTGAAATCAATGGTACTGTTGTTTTGGGTGATGCCACTTTTCTGAAAATTGAGCGCTACCTTGAAGAACACAGCGTCCGAACCAGGTGATATTATGGAAAGATTACCTGTGGCAGGGCCGCATTACGTGACGGCCTCTCGAAAGATTACATGCCATCGGCTCGCCGGCAGTTGTGTGCTAATCACGCAAAGGTCGAACCATAGTCTAAACCAACCATTTCACTAAAATGTTTGAACGAAAAGATAAGGAGTCTTTTTCGAAAAAGTGCATAACTTTTAAAAACACAGGTATGAATAAAGCGCAAGCATCTGAACAGAGTATTCACCGTGCCCAGGTTTCATGGGAGCAATCAAAGGGAGATCTGGAAATGGCAAAATCCTTTATCAAAACAAATCCTAGCACTAGTTGTCTTCTGAGTAACCAGTCAGCGATCAATGCTTTTAGTTCAATTTTGCAGGCACAGGGGCATTTTCAGCTTCCGGCTTACTCTTCAACGGAAATGCTCAATCTGTGCGGTTCTGTTGCTTTGGAAGTTGAGGAAACGAGGCAACAATGTGAGGTGCTTGACAGTGCCCTGAATCGTGATTTACTGGGACACACCAGGCCAAAAAATATCCAGTTCACTCCTACATTTGCCAAAACTTTGTACGAAGCAAGTAGGCAAATTCACAAAATTATCAAAGCCTACTGGTTGCAAAACAAAGACCGTTTTTTTGCTCCATGATTGGTTGTTAGTACCTAAAAACTGCGTCAATTCTCCCGTTGTTTAACTGTGAAACAACACGCCTTGAGGGTACGAAGATTTAACTTTCAGTCGTCAGTTTTCGGCCTTTGGTTTAAATAAAACGGCAATATCAAAGCAGTTAGCGGGAAACAGGCTGCTAAATCATTTTTTATTCTAAAACTACTCATTATTTGATAGATACAAAACTCGATGACATCGTTCAGAGACTATGTTAAAAAAAATCAGGCACGGCCTTGCCGACCATCATCCTCTTAAAAATTCACAAATCCAAAAACGTGCCTCCGTGCTCATTCCGTTGCTCGAATCTGAGGGAGAGCTTTTTGTCTTGCTGACCCAGCGTTCCGAACACTTGCATTCACATGCAGGACAAGTTTCGTTTCCAGGAGGAAAGCAGGACACTCAGGACGCAAATTCGCTGGAAACTGCGCTCCGGGAGACCCATGAAGAAATAGGTCTTCCTCCTGAAAAAGTAGAAATTATCGGCACGCTGGACCAAATTCTTTCACTTCATTATTATTTAGTTACGCCTTTTGTCGCTCTCATTCCCGACGATTTTGTACCAATTCCAAATACGGGCGAAATTGAAGCTGTCTTCAAGGTTCCCCTCACCTTTTTCATGAATGGCGACAATCACTGGACTGAGGAATTTAAAACACCAATTGCAACTGTTCTTGCGCATCATTTTGATTTTCAGGGCTATGACATCTGGGGTCTGACAGCCAAGTTGATTTTGCGTCTGCTGGAAATTGGCTTGGGGCATTTACCGGATTTTCCTGTGCATCATCCTGACTCTCCAACCTGGATAGAAAGAACCCTGGATTTTTCAGGAGAAGAACTGCCCTTTGATTCAGAAGCGTTCAGCCATATTGAACAAAGGAAGGTACATCGATAAGAGAAACCCAAGAACGCATAAAGCAATAAAAATCATCAAATCAACTCAAACACTTTATACTTCTTTCGTTTTTACATTCCCCTCTGTATAGTACATAAAAGGCGTGTTGATTGCATGCTCTATGACCTTTGCCCGTTCCAAGAACCAATTAAGGCGTAAGCCTCGCAGAATCTGCGGATTACTGTCTATGGGTTCTACTTTTTTACCAGACGCAATCTGTTCGGTAGCCAAGAGTAGATTTTTGCGAAATTAATGTCAAGCAGGTTGTCAAAAGTCTCAGATCGGTAATAAAACTACTCCGGTCATCCAGGTTAGTGGTGGTTCTGCCGTTTTCACTAAAAAATGCTCTCAAAATGAGGATACCTATGAAAAAGAAACTAAGCCTGTTAGGCCTATCGGTTTTTTTGTTTTGCGGTGGTCTTGCTTTTGCGGCCGACTCTCTGTCCAACAGGATAGATCAAACGATGAGATTAGGGATGAAAACCGGAATCCATTTAATGTACAATACATCAACTCCTTTTGTGCTTGAAATACCCGGTGAAGATTGGACTTTTGGCTTGACCTCCGGCTCCGGGAAGTACTCTTATTCTTACACTGACTATAACGAATCAACAGGTTATTCAACAAAAAATCAAAGCGTCACCTTCAGTACGGCGGAAGTAACCGGTAGACTTTATATCGGGAATTCGTTCAACATTCCTTTCGGTTATGCCAATTACAAGTATTCATATCCGGATTGGGTTTATTCGGGTGTGACCTATGATATTAATTATTCAATTACCCAGTTGAGTTACGGAATCGGCAACGAATGGACCTATGATTGGGGAGGGTTTTATGGCATAGACTGGTATCAGGGGGGCAGTAAACTGAGTGATGAAGTAACAGTTAAACTCAAGTCTGGAACAGAAACGCCTGCAACACTGGCGCAGGCAACTAAAACATCGACTGATATAAAAGCGTTTGCCGGTACACTTGTGATAACTTTCGGTTTTGGTTTCTAAAGCCAGCAAACTGCTCTGAGAGCAGTGTAGTCTGCAATAAATTTGTGCGCGTACCCTCCTTTCCCCGGCGGCAATTCATTCAGGAAAAGACGTCGAGATCTGTTCTTGTTTTTCCTTCAGCTCAGCATTAAAACTTTTCAAGAATTTTGTCCGACCATTCCGGAGGGTAATCAGCGTTCCGGGCTTCTTTCAGAACTGATTCAATTATGGCCTTGTCCTCAACCGGATGTAAGATGCGTACGCCTTTATGAAAGCCGATTCCCTTTGGAACTTCCAAAGCACGGTTTGTCCGGCTGCACTTGACTCCTTTTCCGGCAAACCATTCGAGCACTACTTCTCCGAACAGCAACTGAATTTGCTGAATATATTTTTCACCATCAATCCAGATGAATCCATAAGCATCCGCACGATTTTCGCATCCTAAAGTGAGCTGCTTCAAACCGTTCACCACTTCCTCTGATTTTTTTGAATTGATGAGATAAAATTGATAACTTTTCATTAATAAGTACTCCGTGCCTTGTCTTTTCCGGCCATTTCGCTGATCATGTAAATTGAACTTTGGCCTTTTAGTTGAAACGGCATAAAGAACGTTTAGCCTTTCGAGAATTCAGACTGTTTCGGATGCAGATAAACTAAGAACCAACTTTACCAGCCATGAGTCTCATACGTGTATTAATCAACGGATCCAAGGGTCGAATGGGGAAGGAATCCGTAAAAGCTGTCAGCGAAGATCCTGATTTGGATTTAGTTGCACAAACAGATTTGGGTGACAATCTACCAGGGGAAATTAGTCAAACCAAAGCCCAGGTCGTGGTGGACTTCACAACAGCCGCGGCTGCAATGAAAAACGCTGGCTGTATCATCGAATCCGGTGCCCGACCCGTGATTGGTACCAGCGGTTTACTTCCGGAACAGGTTGCTGAACTTCAGAAGCTTTGTAACAAACAAAATCTTGGTGGCATAATTGTGCCGAATTTTGCGATTGGCGCTGTACTGATGATGAAATATTCTCAAGATGCAGCTAAATATTTTCCACATGTTGAAGTGATTGAAATGCATCACGACCGCAAAGCAGACGCACCTTCGGGTACAGCAATTAAAACAGCAAATCTACTTGCTGAATCACGAGGCTCGGCTCCACCAACAGTCGACGAAAAAGAAATTCTCTCCGGAGCAAGAGGTGCTAATGCCGAAGATATCCGTATCCACTCTGTGCGGCTTCCCGGATTGGTTGCACACCAGGAAGTAATTTTCGGAGGCCAAAGCCAGACCTTGACTATTCGTCACGATTCAATTCACCGTGACTCATTCATGCCAGGTGTGTGCCTGGCCTGCAAAAAAGTCATGGATTTGAACGAACTGGTTTACGGTCTGGAGCATCTGCTCTAAGAAAAATAATTACTTCTCTTCAGTATGTTTCTGCCCACGAGGGTGCAGTTCGTGATAAACTTTGAAAAAATCGGGCCGGTTTACATGTGAATATTGCAAGGTTGCGTCGAGGCTGACATAGCCGAACAAATCCTTAATATCAGACAGGTCAATACCATTTTGCAGCAGATGTACGGCAAATGAGTGGCGTAAAATTCTCGGATTGATACGGCTGGTGATGCCCGCCCGGAGAGCATGTTTTTTGACCATTGCCCAAAATCCGACCCTGCTCATGCGCGTTCCGTTGCGGCCTGGAAATAAACAGGAATCTGTCGGATGCATTAATCGCTTATTCCTTGCTTGGTCCAGATAGATCCGCAGCACCTCCACAGCTTTTGATGTCATCGGCACCATACGTTCGCGTTTGGAGCAAACCTTCAAAAACTCCAAATCCAAAAACAAATCTTCAACATCCAGTCCAAGCAATTCTTTGACTTTCAGTCCGCTTGAATAAAGTAGTTCCAGCATCGCCCTGTCCCGCAACCCTAAATAATGCTCAAGTGAGGGTGCTTCAAGTAGAGCTACAACCTCTTCTGGAGACAGAATTTCAGGTGCCTCCGGCATGACTTCCGGGAAACGAATTTGATGTGCCGGACTTGTTTTGATCAAACCGTTCAATTCCAAGTGATCGAGAAATAGTCTCAGTGATGAAATGTGCCGCGCCATAGTTCTTGGTTTGCAGGATTCGCGGAGGAAGGTGAGGTAGTTTTCAAGATCTTCTGGATTGAGTTTGCGGAGCAGCGCGAGCAGCTTTTGGCTGTCGGAGTCCTCCTCGTCTATTTCTAGCCACTGCAAAAACTTCCTCAGATCCAAACGATGGCTCTGGATGCTGTTTGGAGCATATTTTTTGCTCCGAAGTGAATCTATGAACTCCGAAACCAGTGGCTGCATATTGAATTAAACTGGCCCAGTGGAAAGAGAGAAGTGGCTGCTTTGTAAAAAAGTGTGCAGTAAGAAAAAATTTGAAAAGAAGCCCGCAATGCCGTGTGTAAAAAGTGGCTATTGTTACCTCGCCAAACAAGGTGGAGCAATGTGATAAAAGGTTTAGGCGTCCTACTCAACGGAAGGCTTGCACACCCCTTCTAGGGACGAACTCCTTTCTGAAAATATAAGGTAGCAAAAGTTTTACATCACGAACACCGCAGACTCCAATACTCTGTATTAATCTTACTAACTCAGCAGGAACAATCAAGGCAGTTGCGACACCAAAAAGCACTATCAGTTTGGCTGCAGTATTTTCAAACCCTTAAGCAAAAGCTCAAATCACTTGTAGATTAAGATTTTGGTATTGCCGGAACCATAAAAAAGTCAGAATAGAAGCATTTTACCTGAAGGAAAAAATCTTATAGTAACCTGATATAGTAAATATTTATTACATCCATCGGTATGACAAAAGAATTTATGGCAGTCTAGTTACCATGACTCTTCATCAATTTTTTAGTCAGCTAAAACTTTATCCAGTTTATAACATAAAGTATCTAGATCATCTTCAATACCATCGAACTTTGAGACCCTTTTTTGCAGGGTCAGCAGTCTATCAGCTAAATTCAAAGCGACCAACAAAGCAATGTTCGATGGACCAAATGCTTCTGTTTGTTTAGATACTTCATTGATTTGCTGGTCCAGAAATTTCTCCACCTCACGGACGTGTTCTTCACCATACGGGCTGGAAATTGAGAAACGATTTCCGCTGATATTGATCTGATATTGCTTGCTGTCGTTCTCCTGCACTATAACCCCTTTTTGACTAATGGTTTTTTAATCCGCATCAGTGCGGATCTTGAATTTATTTTTTCGTGATGCACATCCATGGAACCTGATGCGAATAATTGCCGAATGTGATATGGTGAACACCATTCTAACTTATAAGTTAGTTTCTAACAGGTTTTTTTTGAGAAAGCAATCTCATTTTTTTTGTAAGTGTCGAAATTATTGTCATTTTGTTTTGAAGGTTAATCGTGGAATCTTCCCATTTAAGTCCATTGAGCCAGGAATCCCGGCAGGAATTTGGAGCTTTACTGTTACTGGACCAGTTGATGTGCTACGAACTGCTCCTGCACGAAAAGGAAGACTTGGATGAGATAGTAAGTCAACTTGAAAAAAAAGTTGCAGAGCTGAAAAAAGGCTTCTTTCACTCCGAGGAGCAGGATCAGGACCTGAGCTTTGAAAAAAACGAATTAAGTGAGGCAAAAGAGGCACTTTCTCAAGTTGAGAAAGAAATGGCGGAAAATGAACATTGCCGTCTGCATCTGGCTCTTGCTGAAACTGATGATGAGGGTCTCAAGCCTTTGCTGAGGTTTATGGAAGAACGAGGTACTCTGACTGTTAGCGACGATAATTATTATCAGCCGACCAAAAAAGGCCGGGAGGTTTATCAGCATTTGGTTGAGCAGCTTGAGGCATATGTTGTTCATTTTGATATCTATGCTTATGTGGATCTGGTTGAGGGTGCATTCGGCGATCCCGAAACGGACTTACTGGAAGGTGACCAATGGTCAGATTTGCGTGTTGCTGTTGCAGAACACAAAGGTATTGATCCATATCGAGTTGTATTTTTAGCATTGCTGAGTGCAGAAAGATTTTATGAAAATCCGGACTGGAAATTTGATTTAAGCATGGGCACGCTTTTTGACGAAATGGAACAAATTGTTCAGGAGCAGCTCTGTGTGGAAGATTTAGGTTACAAAGACGATGAGGGTCAAGTTTCCGGAGAGGACGTCATCCGGGACATCATTGACCAAGGCAGCAGACTGGCCAGCGAGAAACGCCAGCAGGAAAAGGAAATTGAAGAAAATGAGCAAATTGAGGCAGAACCCGATGAGCAAGTTATCCGCGCATCATACTACTTGTAACTCAAAAAAGCAAATCAAATATGGAGTGATAGAGGCTCCAGAATTGGTGGGAAAAAGTTGGGATACGCAGGACATAAACTGGTATCCGGGGCATATGCTCAAGGCCAAAAAGGAATTGGCCAAACAGCTCAAGCGTGTTGATGTGGTACTGGAAATACGCGACGCAAGGATTCCTGTTTCTTCGGTAAATCATGATTTTGAGGAATTGCTGTTGCAAAAAAAGCGAATACTGCTCTTCAATAAAACAGGCCTGGCAGATGCGGAAATTACCAGAAAATGGGAAGCATATTTCAAAAAAAGGGATACGCCCTTTCTGTTTGTTGATGCTTTAATCAAACGAAATTTACAAAAAGTATTGCCCCTTTCCCGCAAATTAATGCAGGAAAAATGGTCCAATTTTCGTAAGCGGGGCATTCGTCATCCGTCTCTAAAACTGCTGATAATCGGTGTTCCAAATGTTGGGAAATCCAGCTTGATCAACAGACTGTCAAAGCGTAAAGCAGCTGAAACAGGGCCTAATCCGGGAGTGACAAAACATCAGGACTGGATCAAACTGGGCAAGGATGTTGAACTTCTCGATACTCCAGGAATTCTGATGCCAAAAATTGAAAATCGTGAAACCGGTTTGCGACTGACAATAACAGGTGCGATCAAAGACTCAGTTGTTGGAACCTCGCAGTTGAGTGATTATTTGCTTGGTGTTTTACAGCTTAAAGCTCCATTGCAGATCCAGCAGCACTACCAGTTGACTCCGGAAGACCTTGATTTGCTTCCCGGAAATTTGTTGAAAAAAATTGCTGAAAAACGCGGTTGTCTGAAAAGCGGTGGAACAATTGATAATTCTCGTGCAGAGAGTTTGGTGCTGCGGGATTTCAGGGCAGGGGAATTAGGCCGTTTGAGTTTTGACCATCCGGATAATGCTGAAAGTGATTAATTATACCAAAGCTTATCTTAGGTCTTTTCAGGAACTGAAGTACAACAGTGAAGCAGAAAAAAACGTAACTCCCGCAAGTACACTAACTCCTGAATTTTGCCATAAACAGTGACTCACTCCTACCCCGGCAAAGCCGATGCAGGTGTTAATAAGATCTGTATAATCATGAGTCTCCAAAGGTGATTCAATGGAAACTACCAGTAGCGCGGCAATCATTGATGGTCCCATAAGCTGGAAAAAGAGATTGATTTGAGATCGGCTTTTCATTTCAGTTTTCTTTTTTGAGCTTAGCACAAACGGAACTGCACGGGTGAGATAAGTTCCAACTGCAATCAGCAGTACTGTAGTTAATAAATCAATCTTCATAGGCTTCTCCTGCTGATAAATCCAACTCCTGGACCAATAAATGCGGAGGCAATGATTCCCGTTTCTGAGTGCCCGCTCCAATGAAAAAATGCAGCAACAAACAGAGAAATAATTACAGCCGGAAGTGTTTTTTTATTCAGCATTAAAAGCAGCAAACTCAAAAAAAGTGCTGGCAGGGCAAAAAAAAGCGCAGGTCTTAAAAAAGAGTAATAATTGAGGAGTACATTCCCTCCTATACTACCGGCTAAAGTGCTGCCGGCCCAGCATGAATAAGCTCCAACCTCCAAGCCCATGAGCCACAAAAATCTTGATTCACTTGGAATATCCTTGATTCGGGAGAATGCGACTGCAAATACTTCATCGGTCAGACCAAATGCTGCAACAAGTCGTTCCCGCAAAGAAAACCCTTCTGTTTCGCGGGATAATCCGGGTCCATAGAGGAAATGCCTGATATTCAGACCAATGGTTATCAGGGCTGCACTGAAAAGGGGAACTCCATCTTTAAGCAAGCCTACTAGCGCAAACTGGCTGGCACCTGCATAAATGAAGAGTGAAACAAAAACGGCTGAAAAGGTTCCGAATTGAGCTCCTTCTGCAGCCACACCAAAGGCAAAACCAACAGGCAGATATCCTGCCACAATAGGAAAACTTGCATTTAACCCTTGGAGAAATACTTGTCTGCTGGACATTTTTTTAGTTAAGTCTTTGTTTATTACTGTACCTGAATTTAGTTATGACTTTGTAGGACATACGGTATGCTGATTATTCGTTCAAAATCCATGTTGTCCATGATGCACTCACCCATGATTTGATTCTCACGAAAGAGACCGCTTTGGTGGAACATTTAATCCAGAAGTGTAGTTTCCCTTGATCAAAATCGGCAGTGATAGTGATGTTTTTGTTACGAATATTTTATTTATTTTTCCCATTTCATGTAAATACTTGGTGTTTTTTCTTAATGATTCAGCTCAGCCAGCGTTCCACCTCAAACTCTAACGTACGGTGAATCGGATCAGCACGCAGCAGTCTAATTTCAAGGCGTTGTCCTGCTTGCAGTGTCCGGTTTTTGCGGCGCCCGTGCAAACTAAGCCGGATTTCGTCATAGACATATGAATCGTCGTGCATTGATTCAAGAGTTAAGAACCATTCAAGACCATGCGGTTCCAGGTTCACCATGAATCCCTGGCTCTCTACAGAAACGACCACAGCTTGAAAAGTTTGTCCTGCATGAGGGGCGAGAAATTCTACTTTCATCAAATCAATACTCTGGCGTTCCGCTTTTTCTGCCCGCCGCTCCTGCTGAGAACATTGTTCAGCCAAGTCACCGCCTACTTGTGGAGATCTCTTTTTTTTGGACTTTAATACTTGATCCTGGTGCAGTTTGTCTTTGATCGCACGATGGACCACTAAATCCGGATATCTGCGGATGGGTGAAGTGAAGTGTGCGTAATATTCGGCAGCAAGCCCAAAATGTCCTTTGTTCGTTGTCATGTAGACAGCCAAAGCCATTGTGCGTAGTAAAAGGATCTGCAATTGTTCAAAATGTGGCAGTTCCTGAATTTGTTCGATAACAGCATTGAATTCTTGAGGATTTGCTAATTTCGATAGAGGAGTCCTTACGCCGAAGCGAAAAAATGTTTGCTGTAATTTTTTCAATTTTCGCATGTCAGGTCGGTCGTGAACTCGATAAAGCGCGGGCAATTTGTTTTTCACGCAGTGTCGGGCCACGGTTTCGTTGGCTTCCAGCATGAATTGCTCAATCAGCTTCATTGCGCTTGATTGATAAATTCTTCCAACTCCGGTCATTTGTTGGTCTGCATCAAACTCAAAGACTTCTTCAGCAAAACTGAACTGCACAGCTCCGCGTCGAATCCGTTTTCGCTCAAGAATTATTGCCAGTTTGTGCATATTCAGGATGTTCGTTTGTAGCTTCGGATCGCGAATTGAAGAATGCCGACCGTCGAGAAAATCTGCTACATCCTCATAAATGAGGCGTGCGCGACTGCGGATTATACTTTCAGAAAGCGAGTAACCGACGACTTCTCCTTCGTCATTAAACCGCATTTCACAAGTCAACGTCAGCCTGTTAACATTAGGACGTAAACTGCATAAATTGTTGGAAAGCTCTTCCGGAAGCATTGGAACTGCATGCGTTGGGAAATAGACACTAGTTCCTCGCTCAAGTGCCTCCATGTCCACTGGGTCTTCCGGCCAAACATAATGCGCCACATCTGCAATTGCTACAAAAAGCCGAAAACTACCGGGTGAATCTTTGTCCGTAATCACGCAAACAGCATCGTCAAAATCACGGGCTGTTTTTCCGTCAATTGTCACAAAATCCAAATTGCGTAAATCCCTGCGTCCGGAGGCTGGATCGAAACGCACCTGTGGTGCAAAATTTTTTACATGCACCAGCGCCTCCGCTGGATATTCTGTGCGAATCAGGTTTTCATTGATGATCAATTGAAAGCCCAATTCATGATCGCTTGTATTTTCCAGAGCACGTAAAACTCGTCCGCTTGGTGCCGGATATGTTTTATTAGGGTGTTTATTTTCCTCTAAAAGTTCAACCTCGATCAGAGTTCCGGCTTCAAGCTCCGGAAGATCGTCTCCCGGAGCAATCCATAGGAATGGTAATCCGGAATTGCGGTGCACCGGAACAGCAACTGTATCGCGTTTAGTCCTCTTCAAACGGGCTAATATTTCACGCGATGCACGCTCCAGTATTCTGACAATTTCACCTTTTTGCTTTCCACGAAAACCACGCTTCCGGGAAAGTTCGATTTCCACCAAGTCGCCTTCCATGGCAAAACCCTGTTCATTTTCGCCAATAAACACGTCCGTACGACCACCACCAATGTTTACAAAACCGAAGCCCTTTCTGTTCCGGGTGAAATAACCTTTTTCTGTTTTACCAGAACTGCTCTTTTGTCTATTTTTTGGCCTCTGTTTCCAGAAGGTCTCGTTTTGAATTTTTTCTTTTTTTACTTTAATTTTCTCTCTTAACCCTACTTTGTTTTGTGTTTCTTTGGCTTTTAAATAACGGGTACCCTGTTTGGTAATTTTTCCTGCTTTTATCAATTTTTGCAATTCTGCCTTCAGTTTTGCGGTTGCCCCTTTTTTCAGTCCAAGTGCGCTGCGTATTTGTTTCGCGGACAGTGAATCTCCGTGTTTTTCCAACATGCGGAGTATTGAATTTTTATGTGATTTCATATGTTTATTCGGTTTTCTTTGTGCAGCTTGACTAGGTGGGATTCAATATTTTTCATTGCCAAGTGATGCAGGCGGGGATCTACTTCCGCATAAAGCTGATCCAGAATATCTTTTTTGGATTTTCCGGATTTATGCAATTTTAGTATTTGTGATTCGCGTTCGCGACGATGTTTGAGTGTTTCTTGAAGACGATGTGTACTGCGCATTGGAATTCCGTGCGAGGGAATAATTACTTCCGGGTTAAGAACAATTACTTTTTCGAGTGTATCGAAATAAGTAGCCATGTCACCTTCTGGTGCGGATATGACTACTGTTCCTATTCCCTGAATCAGGTCCCCAACAATAAACCAGGCCATTGAGTCCGGAGCCAAACCCAATTGTCCTGCATCATGTCCGGGTATTTCATACACACGCACGGCCGAACCGTGCCAGTGGGTCACTTCTTCGTTTTCTGCAGCAATTCTCAACTCAACATCCTCGAAAAAGCTTTCACCGTGTTTTTCAGTCAGTCGCTGTTGTGTGTCTTGACTGAGAATGATGGGAATTTTTAGTTTAAGGGCAAGTTGGTTAGAAAATTGGTGATGATCCGGATGGTGATGAGTTAGAAAAATTGCATCTATCTCTTTGTCTTTGATAGTATTTTGCAAGCGCTGGAATTCTTCTTCAGAATTTGGTGATGGATCTACCAGTAATTTTGCTGAATCTGTGTCTCCCAACAGAAAAACATTGGTCCGACTAGCTGGAGGAAGTGTGTCTGATCGGACTGCAAACATCGGAATTCCATCCAGCATTTCCATGCAAGGCACTCTATATTCTTCAGCAAAATTCTGTGATAAATCACCAAATTCTGTGGCTAGCGGATTCTTCAGCAATCCTGCTAAAACCCAACGAGTTGGGGGAACCATCAGGCTTTTTCCGCTGTGGAAATTATCAAGCATCTCTTTTGCAGAACTCCAGAAACTGTTGGTGAATTCTCCTGAATCAGCTTTAAAATTAATCCGTTCCTGCAGGTCAATTCTGTAAAACCATGTTCTGAAGCGCACCGGAGAAAAAGGTGGAGCTAGGGCTTCAGCAAGCTCACTGACCGACAGTACCTCGCCGTTCCGGATTCCTTCCTCCAGGTCATAACCCAGCTCTTCGATAATTTCCCGCTGCAGAGCGTGCATACGGAGAGAATTATGCTCGCAGAGAAATTTTGTTTCAAATGGAGTTGAGGATTCACTAGCATCAATTTTACCGCCAGGAAATGCATGGTATCCCGGGAATGCAAGCAGGTAAGGCTGCCGCTGTACTGCAAAAATCTGTTCCTGATGCATGAATAATACTGAGACAGACTCAAAGGGGTGTGGATTGTTCATTAATTTTTGCTTTGAGAAATATTTTTTATTGCAAGTTCTATTTTTTGCTGTCCGCTATCTAAATTTTCTTGAGAAACAGAGGATAAAATGATTTTATGTGGAGCATATTTTTCAATAAAAATAAACAAAAAGTCAGCAGTTATTTTGGTTAGTTGATAAATTCCTCGGCAGTACCAAGCTGCCTGAACTGCATAAAAGTCTTGTATCAGTTTTTGCGTGGAATTTTTTCCAATGTTATTTGTAAATTTTAGGTCAATGATTTTTCCAGAGCCAGGATTGAACCAATCCAGCCGTGCCTTGCAATCCAAACGATATTCTCTATCTTGCCAAAACAAAGATACTTCTGCATTGCCACCAGCCCACAATTTTTGAATTTGCGGATGTATTTGAAAGACCTTGCGGATGTTTTCTAATCGTTCCCACTCATTTGCACGAAGCACTACTTTTCCGGAATGCTGTTCACATAATTCTGCCCAGCGTTTTTTCCCAAGCTTTCCACGCTGCCTCAAACCATTTGAAGCACGAACATAGAGATCTTCAAACTTCTCTGGTTCCAACAACAGGCAATGCCCAGCATTTCCAAATTGCAAAGCCTGCAGATTTTTGTAGCTGTCATGTTGTATTGGAGTAGCTGAAAGCCACTGCTTGAGGGTGGATTGGTTTAGGCCTGGCAATTGCTGGTACTTCTCAAAAGGAAGGTTATGAACTATTCCGAAGGCTTCGGTTTTAGTCACTCCCATTCCTCATAACTTTCCAACGGAGGGCATGTGCAAACCACGTTTCGATCTCCGTGCACATTGTCCACTCTGGCAGTAGGAGGCCAGTATTTGTTTAGCCGGAGGGAAGCCAGCGGGTAGACGGCTTCTTCTTGAGAATAGGGGTGCGCCCATTCCGGATCGGTGAGGTCTTCTGCAGGATGTGGTGAATTTTTAAGTGGATTGTCGATTTTGTCCCACTCTCCGCTTTCAACACGCTTTGTTTCTTTACGGATAGAAATCATGGCTTCACAAAAACGATCAAGCTCTGCTTTGGGTTCGCTTTCAGTGGGTTCAACCATCAATGTTCCTGGTACCGGCCAGGACATGGTTGGTGCGTGGAAACCATAATCTATCAAGCGCTTGGCGATGTCTTCTTCGGTGATTCCTGAAACCTCTTTTAAATGCCGAACATCTATAATGCACTCGTGAGCAATAAGACCGTTTTTTCCAGTGTAGACTACTGGATAATGATCCTTTAAGCGTTGTGCCAGATAATTGGCATTTAGAATTGCAACTTGAGATGACTTTTTCAAACCATTTCCACCCATGAGCTTGATATAAACCCAGGAAATTGGCAGGATGCTGGGGCTGCCCCATGGTGCTGCTGAAACTGCTGTGTTTTTCAATGGTAAGCCTTCGATCGGAACTACACTGTGACTTGGTGCAAACTGAGCAAGATGTGCTTTCAAACCTATCGGTCCCATACCCGGTCCACCACCTCCATGTGGAATGCAGAAGGTTTTATGTAAATTTATATGCAGAACGTCTGGTCCCAAATTTCCTGGTAGGGCAATTCCCATTAGGGCATTCAGGTTTGCGCCATCCATGTAAACTTGGCCGCCATTTTCGTGAATAATATCACAGATCCTGATTAAGCTGTCCTCAAATACGCCATGCGTCGAGGGATAGGTGATCATCAAGGCAGCAAGATTTTCAGCGTGTTTTTCTGCTAGTTCCCGCAAATTTTCCACATCAATGTTACCGCCTTGATCACACTTGACTATGACGATTTTCATACTAGCCATCGTTGCACTGGCAGGGTTTGTGCCGTGTGCAGAGCTGGGAATCAAGCAGACATTGCGGTGTCCTTCGCCTCGTGATTTGTGATAGTAGTGGATGGTGAGCAAACCAGTATATTCACCTTGTGCTCCGGAATTGGGCTGCATTGAAACTGCATCAAATCCGGTGACGCGAACTAGTAAATTTTCCAGTTCTTTGATCAATTCCTTGTAGCCCATAGTTTGTTCAGGGGGTGCAAATGGATGAATATTGGCAAATTCCGGCCAGCTGATTGGGATCATTTCCGAAGTCGCATTGAGCTTCATTGTGCATGATCCAAGTGGTATCATTGCCCGATCCAGGGCAATATCTTTGCCCTGCAAATAACGTAGGTAGCGTAACATTGCTGTTTCCGAATGATATTGATTAAAAACAGGATGTAATAAAATTTCGGAGGTACGGCGCAGTTTTTTTGGAATTCCCAAATCACTGCTGCCGTCCACAAAATGTGAATCCAGATTTTCGATTGACGGCAATTTATTGCCACCCGCAAACACCTCCCAAAGTGTAGCAATATCTTCAGTGGAAGTAACTTCATCCAGACTGATACCCAACCTTTCGGTACCAATTTTTCTCAGGTTGATTCCCTCGTCCAGGGCAAGTTTGTAAAAGCCGTTACGCTTCTCTCCAACTGACAAAGTGAGAGTATCAAAAAAGTGAGAATTGTCGACAGAAAATCCGAGCTGCTTCAATCCTTCTGAGAGGATTTTGGTGAGTCTGTGTATGCGTTGAGCGATAACTCTCAATCCATCGGGTCCATGATATACTGCATAGCAGCCGGCAATCACGCCCAACAAAACTTGTGCAGTGCAAATGTTGCTCGTCGCTTTTTCACGGCGAATATGCTGCTCTCGAGTCTGTAGTGTCATCCTTAGCGCAGTTTTTCCACGGCGATCTACGGAGGCTCCAATAAGCCGTCCGGGAATGCTTCTCATATTTTTTTCTCGTGTAGCAAAAAAAGCGGCGTGTGGACCACCAAAACCCATAGGCACTCCAAAGCGCTGCGAGCTACCAATTACCACATCAGCTCCCAGTTCTCCGGGAGGCTTAAGCAAAACAAGGCTCATGATGTCGGAAGCTACAGTCACCAAGGTTCCGGATTCGTGCCATATTTCGATCAGCTTTTCAAAGTCATGAATATCTCCAAAAGTTCCCGGATATTGAATTAAGGCACCAAATAAATCAGCTCCCGGATTCGACAGCTGTTCCCGAACATTTGCGTAGACCAGCTCAAAACCCATAGGTTCCGCCCGTGTTTTCAGTACATCAATAGTTTGCGGATGACAGTCGTCTGCTACAAAAAAGCGCATGCTTTTGCTACGTGAAATACGTTTGCAGAAAGTCATAGCTTCTGCGGCAGCAGTAGCTTCATCTAGGAGCGATGCATTCGCGACGTCCATTGCTGTGAGGTCAATGATCATTTGCTGATAATTCAGCAGTGCCTCGAGACGTCCCTGCGAAACTTCAGGCTGATATGGAGTATAGGCAGTGTACCATCCCGGGTTTTCCAGCAGGTTTCGCTGAATAACTCCTGGCAGGATTGTACTGTGGTAACCCATCCCGATCATTGATTTTGCGATCTGATTGCGGCTTGCAATGCAGCGCAGTTCATCGAGTACTTCTATTTCGGTACGGCTGTTTGTCAGGTCGAGCTCGCCGGACATGCGGATTGAATCCGGAACCGCCTTGTCAGTCAACTCATCCAGGGAGGACATCCCGAGAATTTTCAGAATTTTAGTAATCTCATTTTTCGAGGGGCCTATGTGACGGTGAACAAAGCGGTCACGCTGCTCTAGTTCGTTCAGGCGGGCTGGTTTGTCGTTTTTTTGAAAATTTCTGGAACCGGAAGAGAAAGATGACATGTTGATTATATTTGATCGAGGTTTTCTTGAAAAGAATTTTTTTTGCCTTGGATTCTATCAAATTTAGAGTGACAAAACAAATTCTTTAAGAAAATCTGATGGGAAAGGGGAGTTCGTAGAAATAGCCTGTAAAGTCAAAAAAACGCAGGAAATATAAACCAGGATGTGTCTATGAGAGTCTTCCTTGAAATTATTTTATGATTGAAGATATTTTTCCTTGTGTACACATGTGTGGCACCGTCTGTTGCGGAATTCAGTCGCACCGTTCAAAACTCAACCCAGAGTTGAAAACCGTAGCCAGTTAACAACGCTGTACCTAATCTATGCTAAGAAGAGATAACCGAAAGAAACATCTCGCCGAACTAAAGGCTATACACCCATCGCAACAGGAATTGTAGTAACTCCAACGGCTGAAAGACGTGTCAGGTGTCCGAGTTGTACATAACTGTCTGCTGCGTTTTTTAACTCCATCTGGTAAATGAATGCTAGAAATCGATAGAAAAATCTCAGTACAGGTGGTAACTCAGCAAGGACGCAGCCATCAGCAGATTGGCCAGGTAGATGCGCAGGCAACCCATACAAATGATGCGCAATTTGAAAAACATCACAAAAGCATAGTAACATGTCACCAGTATGGCTAAAATCATTCCTGAATTGAGCCAGAAAAGCTGTATTTCGTCATCAAAAATTCTGAGCAGAAGTTCAAAAAGCACTAGGCCGTAAAAAATTACGGCTCCATAAGCCACCGGAATGTTTGCAAGATATGCTTCTTTTGAACGGGCAACTTTGTTGCAGGCAGATTGCTTATGATGACCTTGAACAATATGATGCTGCACAGCGAGGCTTAAAGCACCTTGCAGGCCAAAGATAGCTGCACCCCCAAAGGCAATCAGGCTGACTGTAGCTGAGTTTAGCATATGTGTGACTTGTTTTGTTCTGGACTTGAATCTGAGTCTCAGTTTGCTGATACTGGAAGTAACTCTATTATCTAAGATAAATGATCTGCAAAATCCCTTCCTGAACAAATTTATTAAATGAAAATAACACCGGCCTGGTCTTTTTCCAATCTCACATTCAGTCAAATTGAATCAGGTGACACGTTATTCGATTGGTTCCCAGGAGTATTGTCTGTAAGTCTGCAGAATTCACTTGAGCAGAATGGTATACAGCTTCCTCTTCTGGTGCAAGCAATTCAGCACTCGAAATATCGTTTAGTTGACGGTTTCAAACGCTTCTCTTGGTTAACAACCGACACGGGTGTTTTCGCTCAGGAAAAACAAGAAACTTTACTTCCGTGCTTTATTCTTCCGGAATCGTTGCCGGAGCAGGAAACTTCGCTTATTCGTCTGGAAACCTTGCCCACATCTTCAGAGAACTTTTCTGGAGTGTACGTTAGCAGAGTAATAAAAATGCTGCAGGAATCCGGTTATTCAAAAGAAGAAATTGCCGTACAAGTTTTGCCTCGACTTGGACAGAAATCATCAGAAAGATTGGCTCGTCAATTATTGGATTTACATGAAATGCTCTTGAGAGTGGAACTGCCTGAATCTATGTTGCTTTTGGGGTGTGAAGATGTTCTACCTTTATTGAAATTTTCGCAATCAGTTCTTCCGGATGTTGTGGCGCTGTTCGGAAGATTGGAAGTCAGTGGTAAAAAGTGGCGCAACCTTCTTCAATTACTGGATGAAGTCAGTCGTTTGAGAAAGATATCTGTGAGCGATGTTTTGCATTTACCGGAAATTCTGAAGATCCTTGGGCGCTCCAGCATTCAAAGTCCAATACGCTATCGCTTGCTGAAACAGCAATTGGAGATATGGCGTTTTCCGGAACTGAGTGATTTACAGCGAAAGTTCAATCAGGGACGAAAAAGCTTAAAACTAGCTCCACGAATAACGCTGGAAAGTGATCCATATTTTGAAAATGATGATTTGACGCTCACATTGAAAATCTGCTCCGTCAAGGAGCTCCGAGGACATTTGGAGAGTTTGAGAAATCCAGAAAATTCAGAAAAAGTGGAAGTTTTGTGGAAGGATTTGTTCGCTTTGTTGTGAGAAAACAGTGTGGTGTACCCGAATTGTTTGTACAGTGTTTTCAAGTGTGTATTTGTATTGATAAAAAGAATTAGGCTCAAACCATAAAAGATTAATTTTTGGGTTGTGTTTTCCTGAAAGTTGCTGGTAGTATACACGGCTCATGTGAAGAAACCCAATCAGGTTTTATCTTCTTCACTTTATTCAATAACTTTTCATAAGAGGAGAAATATGAATAAGTTTTTTCAGACAATGACCCTACTAAGTCGAGGTGTTCTTGGTTTGGCAATTGGACTGTTGCTCGCAATACCTGTGAGTGCAGAGACACTAACCGTTTATACAGCAGTGGAAGCAGAAGACCTCAAGCGCTATGCCTCTGCGTTCAATGAAGATCATCCTAACATCAAAATCCGCTGGGTGCGTGATTCCACCGGAATTGTTACCGCAAAATTGCTTGCGGAAAAGAACAACCCTAGAGCAGATGTGATTTGGGGATTGGCCGCAACCAGTTTGATGTTGCTCCAATCCGAAGGAATGTTGCAATCTTATGCTCCAAAAGGTTTAGGGAAACTCGATACAAAATTTCGGGATTCAGCCAATCCACCAAGCTGGACAGGAATGGATGCGTGGATTGCTGCCGTTTGTGTGAACACGGTGGAAGCCAAGCGTTATAACCTGCCTACACCAACTTCGTGGATGGACCTCACCGATCCTGTTTACAAGGGACACCTCGTAATGCCGAATCCAAATTCGTCAGGAACAGGATTCCTCGATGTTTCGTCATGGCTCCAAATGTACGGAGAACGCGGCGGTTGGCAATTCATGGACAACCTGCACGAGAACATTGCTTGGTACACACATTCCGGTTCTAAGCCCTGTAAACAGGCTGCTCGTGGTGAAACACCGATAGGAATTTCCTTTGCTTTCCGTGGTGCAAAATCAAAAGCTGCAGGCGCACCTTTAGACATCATTTTGCCAAAAGAAGGCGTAGGCTGGGACATGGAAGCAACCGCAATCATGAAAGGCACTAAAAAACTTGCTGCTGCACAAAAGCTTGTGGACTGGTCGATCACAAAAAAAGCCAATAAGCTTTACAATCAAGGTTACGCTGTAGTGGCGTATCCTGGAATTGCTAAGCCGGTCAAGCATTTTCCTACAGGAATATTGGACGCAATGATTGATAATGACTTTGAATTTGCCGCTGTGAATCGCAGAAGCATTCTTGGACAGTGGCAAAAACGCTATGACGCAAAGTCTGAAGCCAAGTAATATTTCGGACAAAGTCTGAAATTACGTTTTAACCCTCCTTTATTCTGGGTCGGATTTTGCTTCCGACCCGGAAATCTATACATGCCTGAGTCAAAACAAGTGTACTTGTACATTGAAAATCTCACCAAGCATTTTGGCGAGTTTGTTGCCGTTCGTGAACTTTCATTGGAAATCATCAGGGGTGAATTCATCTGTTTTCTCGGGCCGTCCGGATGCGGAAAAACTACACTGTTGAGGGCCATTGCCGGACTCGATCCGCAATCTTCCGGAAGCATTACACAAGACGGAAAAAACATATCCAACCTTCCACCATCTGAACGTGATTTCGGCATCGTTTTTCAATCGTATGCTCTTTTTCCGAATCTGACTGTTTTTAAGAATGTGGCCTATGGTTTGGAAAATCAACGAATTTCAAAAGCAGAAATCCGTGTCCGGGTTTCAGATTTGTTGGAATTAGTTGGACTTCCAGAACAAGCAGATAAGTATCCGGCACAACTTTCAGGAGGTGAGCAACAAAGGGTGGCTCTAACACGTGCACTGGCAACTTCGCCCGGATTGTTGTTGCTCGACGAACCTTTAAGTGCACTAGATGCCCGTGTGCGTGCCGCACTTCGTCTTGAAATTCGCTCTCTTCATCAACGTCTTGGCGTGACCACAATTCTTGTGACACACGACCAAGAAGAAGCACTTTCCATGGCAGATCGCATAGTAGTGATGGATCAGGGAAGAATAGAACAAGTCGGAACACCGGAAGAAATTTATAGCACCCCCGCGTCTCCATTTGTTGCAGATTTTATTGGAGTCATGAATTTTCTTAAGGGCGAAATCACTTCGTCCGAAACAGTTAGAATCGGCAAGGATTCTCTGGATTGTGACACTGCAAACATTCCGCGGGGTAGCAAAGTTCGCGTGACCGTGCGTCCGGAAGATATACTGTGTAAGGAAAGTTCAGCAAAGAGAAAAAATGCAAATTCTTTTTTATTCAAAGTAGAATCACTTGAATTTTTAGGTTCATTTTGTCGATTGATTATGTCAGGGCCAGAGGGTTTCGGAAAACTCAAAGCAGACCTTTCTACACAACAATTTCACGAACTCAACGTGACCACGGATTCTACATTAACAGCTGAATTCCCTCTCCGTAATCTCCGAATTTTCCCTGAAAGCTCATGAATTCTGCGGTTTCACTTTCAATGTCTGCAGCTCCTCCTGCCCAGCGTATTCGCCTTAGTCTGGATGATTACGCCCTACGAACCGGGCTTATCATTCTGATCATTTTGCTTGCGATTTCAGTTGTTTTCCCGCTCTATTCTTTGCTGTCAAAAAGTTTGGAAGATATGGACGGCAAGTTTGTCGGATTACAGAATTTTCGTGAATATTTTGAAACTCCAGCACTTTTCACCTCAATCACCAACAGCTTAGGTGTGGCGTCTTCAGTAGCATTGATTGTAATGGTGATTGCCTTTGTTTATGCGTATGCATTGACTCGTACACAAATGCCGTTGCGCTGGCTTTTCCGGGGGATTGCACTCATTCCAATTCTTGCCCCTTCTTTGTTGGCGGCGATTTCGATGATTTACTGGTTTGGTAATCAAGGCGTACTCAAGTCATGGCTGGCTGGTGCATCGGTTTATGGTCCCATCGGTATCATCATAGCTTCTTGTTTTTGGGTTTTTCCTCACGCACTGATGATTTTAGTCACTGCACTTTCCACTGCAGATGCACGACTTTACGAAGCCGCCGAGGCTTTGTGTACTCCTAAATGGCGTGTTTTTTGGACAGTTACGCTTCCTGGTGCAAAGTATGGTATTTTAAGTGCCGGATTTATTGTGTTCACACTCGTCATAACAGATTTTGGTGTGCCAAAGGTAATTGGCGGACGTTTCAATGTACTGGCCACAGATGTCTATAAACAGGTGGTTGGACAGCAGAATTTTGAAATGGGGGCAGTCGTTTCGCTTGTTTTGCTTTTACCTGCCCTGCTGGCATTCATTGCAGACCGCTGGGTGCAGCGCAAACAGGTTGCCTTACTTTCAGCGCGTGCAATTCCATTCCAGCCAAAATCAGAGCCTTTGCGTGACGGTTTGCTTTTTGTGTTTTGCGCAATTGTAGCTGTGATTTTAATTGCCATGCTGGGAATGGCAGCTTACGCTTCATTCGTCACTTTCTGGCCTTATAATCTCACTCTTTCGCTAAAAAACTACAATTTTGATGTGATGGATGGTGGAGGCTGGGAGGCATATTACAACTCAATTCGAATGGCAATTTATTGCGCGATAATTGGTTCCGGCTTTATATTTTTTGGAAGTTATCTTGTTGAAAAGGCACGAGGAATAACTTGGCTAAGAACTATTCTACACTTGGCAGCAATGTTACCGCTCGCAGTTCCAGGTTTGGTCTTGGGGATTGCCTATATTTTCTTTTTTAATCATCCGGACAATCCACTTGGTTTTCTCTACGGAAGTATGGGAATTTTGGTGATTTGCACTATAGTACACTTTTACACAGTCAGTCACTTGACTTGTCTCACTGCATTAAAACAACTTGATCCGGAATTTGAAGCAGTCTCACTTTCTCTGAAAACTCCAGTCTGGCGGACTTTTCAAAAAGTCACTCTACCGATGTGTTTGCCTACGCTATTGGATGTGGCTAGTTATTTATTTTTAAATGCAATGACCACGGTATCTGCTGTGGTTTTTTTATATTCTCCGGAAACGATGCTTGCTTCTGTTGCAGTCTTGAACATGGATGATGCAGGAGACATTGCTCCAGCTGCGGCCATGGCTTTGATGATTGTTTACACTTCAGCTATCTTTCGAGTATTTCATGCTTTGCTCGCCCGCAAACTCAACCGCCGGACTCAGGTTTGGCGGCACAAGTGAAAGTAAAAAAACCTCAAAAAATTGCTCAAAGCAGAGAAGGAGTTGATAAATTAAAAGATCTTTGTGAACAGAAGATTCATACCCACCTGAGTACTCCGCAAAGAGGGCACGGAAACGGCCAAGATTTCATAATGTGCATGGGAAAAGGAATTTCGTTTACGTGCTTTACTAAAAGAAGAAGAGATACACTTCAAGTGATTTTGATCACTTCGATCTTGAAGATCAAGTCTGCATTTGGCGGGATACCCATCGAGGAAACGCCTTGCCTGCCGTATGCCAGTTTGGCCGGAACTATGATTTGAAGTTTGGTTCCCTCCCTCACGCCTTTGAGGGCTTCGTCCCAACCAGTAATCACGCTGCCTTTTCCTAAATCGAACTCAAAAGGACGACGCTTAGTGCGGCTGCTGTCAAACATCTTGTAGTCCTTGGCTAGCCATCCCTCATAATGAACTTTGATATGGCTGCCATCTACCGATTTATCTCCATATCCAGGGCGTTCTACATAGACTTGCACACCTGAACTGGAGTGTTTAAAAGCTGCATCGAGGGCCAATTGAGGTCGCTTATTTACTTTTGCAGCTTGTTGTTGTGCTGTTGCGGAGGCAGCGACTTTCATCTACAAGTAAATATAGCAGGAGATTCTTCTCCAAGTATCGTCATTTGTATAGGGGCTTTGTTGTCCCCTTGTGCCACTCCTTTGTTTACATCAAGATATAAATTGATCGTGCTCCCCTGGAGGTGATATTTCCCAGACTGAACTTCTGCGTTGCTTTCAAGTAAAATGGTTTGTGTGATTTCATCAAAGCTTGCTTGGTCAGCTTTGGCAACTCGGCCAGGTTGCTCAAAACACACTCCTTGTTCAGCGCGGATAAAGAGTAATTCCTGCAATTCCCCCAGAAGCAAACTGATTTTTCCTGCACGAATATAGAGATTATCTGGAGTACGTTCCATTTCCACTTTTCCCTCAAACATTGCCTGATGCTTTTTGTTATCCAGCACCGCACGGGAGGCAAATAAGAGTACTTTTGTTTGTTCGCCGTTTGCTGGCTCCTCACTTGTTGCATCTTTCGGCCTGTCTGTTTTTTCCAGTTCTGTCAGATTGGCTTCAACCCGGATACGTCCCTCCTTGCTGGTATTTTGTCCTTCCAGGGTTGCATGCTGATGAAGAAGATCCAAAAGAGCGGTATTGCTGGACACCTTGCCTTGTGTAGCCTTCATTATGACGTTTCCCTGCAGCTGCAAAGTTTTTTGAGGGGGTCTTGTTTTTTTTGTTGCAGAAGAATCTGTATCAGGAGTTTGTTTTTCAAGATCAACCTGTGTGTAGATTGCGAAATCTGAGCGCATTTCCCGGTCCCATTGTTTGACTTGGACTCCACCTTCGCCGATTAGCTTTTCAAAGTTACTACTTTTTCCTGAAATAAGACGAAGTTTAGCTGTAGTTAATTCAATATTTTCTCTGGGGATTACACCTTTTACGTTACCCCGAAAAACGGCTGCATTTTCATTAAGATCACTGCTGAACTCGTCGGCATGAATTTTAATTTGCTCTGTAGAAGCATAGCGAAAGAGAATTTCAAGATCTTTTGGTGCAAGCATTATCGGCAATGCATTAAGAAAATCTTTGCGGTTCGGGTAAATTATGCCCAACATTGGCGAAAGCATTGAAGTAAGTGCTTTTGATAAACCCTCCCTTTGCAAATGATCCAACGTATTGCGTGTAACTTTGAAGCCTCCTGCTGGTGAAGCAAGGCTTACTTGACTCAAGTTCCATACCTGTTCAGTTGTAACAAGACTGAAAAACAACAACACGGCAGAAAGAATTTTTATGGTTTTCCGTTTAGGCATTTGAAGTACTGGTTGTTTTTTTTGATTTTGGCAGAAGATTAAGTCGTGTTTGCCGATTTGCATAAGAGGCTTCAATAAAAGAAGAAAACAGAGGATGCGGCTTGAGTGGTTTCGATTGCAGTTCAGGATGGTACTGACACCCAATAAACCAGGGGTGTTCCGAAAGCTCAATTGTTTCAACTAAATCCCGTTCAGGATGATGACCGGAAATAGTCAGTCCTGCATCTACAAACTTGGGAACAAAGTTGTTCATCACTTCATAACGATGACGGTGACGCTCTGAAATCTTTGTTTTATTATAAACTTCAGCAATCTTTGAGCCTTTTTTCAAGACTGTGGTTTGGCTTCCCAGACGCATGGTACCTCCGGTTTCCTTCTGCCCCTCTTGTTCTGGCATCAAATCAATTACGTTTTCCGGATGATCAGGTCGGCATTCTCCGGAACTTGCATCTTCAATTCCGGCAACATTCCGCGCAAATTCCACGATCGCCATTTGCATTCCGAGGCAAATTCCAAAAAAAGGAATTTGCTTTGTCCGGGCAATTTCGATGGCAACAATTTTCCCTTCAGTTCCACGCTCACCAAATCCTGGAGCAACCAAAACACCATCCATCAATTCTAATTGCTCAAACACATTTCTCTTTGTCAAAAATTCGGAATCGATATAGTGTAGATTAACTTTCAGCCGATTTGCAATTCCTCCGTGCAGGAGGGCTTCATTGAGGCTTTCATATGAATCTCGGTGTGCAACATATTTTCCGATAAAAGCAATATCCACCACATCATGCGGATTTTTATAATTTTCAATCAAATCAACCCATGGTTGAAGTTTTGGACTACCTGTCCATATTTGCAGGTATGTCATGATGGCGTTGTCCAATTCCTGCTGGTGAAACATCAAAGGGACCTCATATACCGATTCTACGTTAAGTCCATTCACAACTGAATTTTCTGGAACATTGGTAAACATGGAAATCTTGCTGCGTACTTTGTCGGAGAGAATTTCAGGAGTACGGCAGATGAGAATATCCGGTTGAATTCCGATTTCCCTGAGCTTACCCACACTGTGCTGAGTGGGTTTAGTTTTCATTTCTGAAGTCTGCACGATTAGTGTAAGGTGAACAAACAAAGTGTGCTCTTTACCGTGATCGTGCCTGAATTGACGGATTGCTTCTAGAAAAGGCAGGGATTCAATATCACCAACTGTTCCTCCAATTTCAACAATACAAATATCTGCATTTGGCGCAGTAGTAGCTTTTGCGTTATTGTCAGATAATCTGGCGGCTTCAGAAATTGTGACTTTAATTTCATCTATCACATGCGGAATTATCTGGACAGTTGCACCCAAATAATCCCCTGCTCGTTCTTTGCGAATGACAGTATCATAAATTTGGCCAGTTGTACAGTTATGCCTGCGGGTCAGAACTGCGTTTGTGTAGCGTTCGTAATGCCCTAAATCCAGATCCGTTTCTGCACCATCCACGGTGACAAAAACTTCTCCATGCTGAAAGGGATTCATGGTGCCGGCATCCACATTGATATAGGGATCCAATTTCATCAGGCTGACTGTTAAGCCCCTTGATTCTAGTAGGGCTCCGATAGAAGCAGCCGCAATTCCTTTTCCTAGTCCGGAAACTACCCCTCCGGTGATAAAGATATATTTTGTTTGCATTAATCTAGTATTTTTCTTCAGTAGCGTTAGTTTTGGTTAAAAAAGTTTGAACTCTAAAGCAGAGCTAAGGTTTTCTCAAGCCAAATGAAAGTATCAATCACCAGAAATATGGACTACAACATTTCTGGAATGTCCGCGTGACCGGTGTTCCCAGAGGAAAATTCCCTGCCATGTTCCCAAAAGCATTTTCCCGTCTGCAAGCGGTATTTGCTCTGAAGTCTTTGTCATTGCACTTCGGATATGCGAAGGCATATCATCCGGACCTTCCAATGTGTGAGTATATCCTAAATCGTTTTCCGGAACCAGCTTTCTAAAAAAATATTCAAGATCTTTCTGGACATCAGGGTCCGCATTTTCTTGAATAACAAGACTGGAAGAAGTGTGTCGGACGAATAGATTACAGAGACCGGAAGTTATTTCAGAAGCTCGTACCACTTCCCGAACCTCGCTGGTGATTTCCTGGAGGCCTTTGCCGCGTGTTTGGATTTTGAGAACTTGCTGAAAAATCTTCATCGCTTGTCTGTAGTTTTCAGGTTACAGGAAGTTCAATTGTAAAACAGACACCTCCGGAGTCAAGATTTCGAAATCTGGTGAATCCATTGTGGTCGGAAATAGTTTGACTGACGATGGTCAGACCTAGCCCGGTGCCATGTTGTTTGGTGGTCGTGTAAGGTTCAAAAAGCTGATCTGAAATTTCTGGAGAAATTCCGGTTCCGTTGTCCTCTACATCCAGGCAGACAATGTTTAAATCAGGAACGTGGCGTGTACGGATAATGATTTCTCCTTGACGGAAAATACGAGATAACGTCCCTTTTTTTTCAATTGAGCTGATGGCATTGTCCACTAAATTGATTACGACCCGTCGAATTTGTTCACTGTCCAAGGGCAGTTGCGGAAGTATTTCACTTAATTCTGTGGTCAGGGAAATTCTGGCAGGCATATTGTCATGATATAGCTGCAAAGTTTCCTTTATGATCTGGTTGATGTCACTCAATTGAGGATTTGATTCAGGAATTTTTGCAAAATTAGAAAACTCACTGACCATCCGCTTGAGGTGTTGAACTTCATTGATGATAGTTTGAGTCGACTGCTGTAAGGCCGAGTTATCCGAAACTTCTCCTGCATATTTCCGGTGGATTCGCTCCGCAGAAAGTTGAATTGGTGTGAGTGGATTTTTAATTTCATGAGCAATACGTCTTGCTACTTCCCGCCATGCTCGGGCACGTTGGAGACGCTGGATTTCAGTGATATTATTGTAAACGCAAACCATGCCTGCAGAGATTCCCTCACTGTTTTGAAGAAGAAGAAGAGTTGCAGAGACTTGAATTGGACCGTCTTTTTTGTGAACAATCAGGTTACGGGAAATGGAGCGTTCTTTTTTTGTTTCAATTAGTTCTACCATTTCCTCTAACATTTCAAGAGACTCCTTTTCCAGGACATTCCTGTAGTGTTTGCTGACACCACCGCCGGGTTTCAGTTGAAGCATTTGTTTTGCGGAGCGATTCAATATTTCAATGTGTCCGTCCATATCCAGTGACATTACACCAGTGGTGATGTTTTCCAAAACAAGCTCTACAAAGCGAATCTGGCTTTCCAATGTTTGGTGACTTTTCTGGAGATTATTGGTTGTTTTATTAAGTGCAATTTGGTGTTCAAGCAGATCACGGCTCATGGAATTAAAAGACTGCATGAGCAGGGCAAAGTCTTTATCCAAAGTTCCACGGAGTGCAACCTGATAGCCTAATTCACCTTCTGAAACACGTTGTGTGGCAAGTGCTAAATCTTCGATTGGCTGTACAAAACCACGTGCTAGATAAAAGGCCAGCCAAGTAGCCACAAAAATAATAAACAGTGTCATCAGCAGGAAAATAATTAAATAATATCCACGCACCAGATCCTCAGATTCAGCCAAAAACTGGGCGTTCTGATCTTGTGCTATAATTTCGTTGATTGCCCCCGAAGCATGTGGGGTGGCCGGATAAAAAACTTCTAAAAACAACTTTTTATTTTCTATGGAGACGAGTCGGATGTGGCGGTAAATGAATCGATCTACTGTCTCTTCAGCGAACCAGGTTTGGTCTTGGGATTTTATTTGATACCAGTCGTTTAACGAAGGTTTTGTCCAATAGACTTGTGAAATCTCGTTTTGCAACCACTGAAATTGTAACTCCTGGTCTTCAGAATAAAGTGTCACATCTGCCTCAATTTTTTTCGGCGGGTTTAGTGTACTGAATTCTCCTTTATGCTTTTTCAAATGGCTTTCCCAGATCAAATTTTGGAGTTCCATGGTTTTGCGGAGATTGTTGTGATAAGCTTCAGAAACGTTTTGAGCGCTGTGGATCATAGATTCCTGCTGACCTTTGAACCATGATTCTAAATTTGTGGCAATGAAGAAACTTGCAAACAGGTGAAAACCCATTGCCGGTAGCGAGAGGACAATAAAGGAAGTAATAAGTTTCGTTTTAAGATTTACACCCAGAACGTGGCGTCGCCGCTCATAAGAGAGCTTGAGAAGGTTGCGTGCAATTAGATAGAAAACGATTGCGAGCAGGACAATATTTACATTGATTGCCACAAAAACCATCAATTGCGATCCAGATTGTTCCAAAAATGAAAAGCCTTGCTTCATACTGAACATGACCAGCACAATCAGCAAAAACAATAAAACTACTACTGCCAGTAGCCTGTTGCGGATATTAGGATCAGTAGCTATTAACTTTTTATAATTTTTCAGTAATTCTTGGAGACGTGATGGCATTTTTGGTGGTAGGCCTGAGTAGACAGGTTTTCGGGAAACGGAGGTCAGAAGTTCTTAATTCTTGTCCTTGTTCCCTGATTCCTTGCCTTATTGTGCCTGAATCGATTTGTAGTAGTCTTCTTTTGTTTTCTTGTGTTCAGTTTCAACAGTATAGTCCTCACTATGTTTGACCAGCAATTGTACTGCTTCAAAGCGTTGCCCTTTCATTTTGCCTTCAACAACCACTCCCTGCCCTTCGCGGAACAAATCAGGTTTGACTCCGTCATAAAACACTGGAATATTTTTTTTACCGTCTTCCGTGATGTTGAATGAAAGTCGAATATCTTGTGCATCCCATTCTACGCTGCCCCTTTGCACAAGCGCCCCGATTCGGATTGTTTTGTTTTCAAACATGCTTGGATTAGCCAAAACTTCTACAGGAGTGTAAAAGAAAACGCTCATTTCCTGCAATCCCTGCACAGATAACGCTGTAATTACGGCGAAGATAACAGTTCCACCGATTACAAATTTAGCTCTTGTTTTAATTATTCTTCCTCGTTCTAAAAGTTGTGATATGATTCTGAAGCTCTTTGTTCTAATGCAACAACTGTTTGATTGGTTTTTTTCAAGCGACGCTTGGTCAATAAAATGTAAATTGCAAATGTGCAAACCCAAATTCCGTATGCGGACACAACGTATTCTAAACCAATGAACATTTAGTCCTGTGTTTCTGCAAGAAGTTGATAGAGCTCGTCCTGGTGTTTTTCGATTTGATAACGCAATAGCAATAAGTATAGATACAAAGTCAGCATGAAAAATATAGCAACTGGGAGGGGGTCACTTAATACATCAGATATTGATGGATTTATTTCTCCCGTCTCTACTTTAAAAAAAGTCGAAGGCTGGTGCAAAGTACGCCCTTTAGCCCATTCGATCGATTTGTGGATGATTGGAATGTCCAAACAGCCGATGATTCCCAAAACTGCAGCCAGCCGTGCTTCTTTGTCTCTGTCATTGATAGACATCCGGAGTAGAAAATAGCCCATAAAAATTAAAAACAACAACAACGTTGTGACCAAACGTACATCCCACCAAGCCCAATACGTTCCCCAAATCGGTTTCCCCCAGATGGCTCCAGTTATCAATACAAGCGCACAAAAAACCAAACCCACTTCTGCTGAAGCTTTGGCCATTTGGTCAAACATTAGCTCACGTTTCCAAAGGTAGGCGATGCTGTACACAAATACGACGAAAAATGCCAAATAGGCGATAATGACTGTCGGTACATGGAGGTACATGATTTTTTGTGGAAATCCCTGACTAATTTCCAACGGAGTCCACAAAAAGACCCAAAGACCGCAACCAAGCAGTCCCAAAATAGATCCCCATTCTAAGAATAAAACAATTTTTTTCATTCTATCCATCCAGCTTTTCCTTTAACAAACGGTTGATTACAGCCGGATTACCTCTGCCACGCGTTTGTTTCATCATCTGACCCACAAAGAAACCGATCACTTTCGTTTTTCCCGCCCGATATTGCTCAACCTGTTCCGGATTTGCAGCAAGCAACTCACTTGCAATCCGGCCAAGTTCACCCTCGTCAGAAATCTGCTTCAAACCTTTTTCTTCAATAATCACTTCGGGAGCTTTGGCTGAAGCAAGCATTTCCTCAAAAATAGTTTTCGCAATTTTACTGCTGATTTCACCGCTCTCAATAAATTTTGTCAAATCCGCCAGATGCTCCGGAGATAAGTTGATGTCTTTGAGAGTTTTTCCGGACTCATTCATCACACGAGTCAGGTCGCCGATGATCCAGTTGCAAGCGAGTTTTGGCGAGGCCTCGAGTGCGAGAACCTTTTCAAAATATTCTGAAATTTCCCGACTGGCAGAGAGGAATTCTGCATCGTTTGTGCTTAATCCGTGTTCTTCAATAAATCGCAGCCGTTTTGCATCCGGAAGCTCAGGAAGATTGTTTCGAAATGTTTCAATCAATTCAGAAGAAAGGCGTACAATCGGTAAATCAGGATCTGGAAAATATCGGTACTCATCGGCTTCTTCTTTGGAACGCATACTGAAAGTGACTTTGCGGTCAGAGTCCCAAAGGCGGGTTTCCTGAACAATTTTTTTGCCATCCAGGATTTCTTCGCGCTGACGTTCCATTTCATAGCTAACAGCTTGCTGAACGAAACGGAAGGAATTGAGGTTTTTTGTTTCTGTTCGGGTGCCAAACTCCTCTTGTCCGAGCGGACGCAGCGATACATTTGCGTCACAGCGCAAATGCCCTTTTTCCATGTCTCCATCAGAAACACCGATTGTGGTAGCAATCGCATGGATTTTTTCCATGTAGGCTTTTGCTTCTTCTGCCGAACGCACATCCGGTTCACTTACAATCTCAAGCAACGGAACTCCGGCACGGTTGAGGTCAACCAAACTTTCATCACTGCCATCCGCATGAATCAGTTTTCCCGCGTCTTCTTCCATGTGAATGCGAGTGATGCCGATCCTGCTTTTGCCTCTGGATTCGGTTTCAATTTCCAGCCAGCCATTTTCGCAAATTGGGCGGTCAAATTGGGAAATCTGATAAGCTTTAGGTAGATCAGGATAGAAATAATTTTTGCGGGCAAACTGTGAGTCCATCCGGATATCACAATTCAGGGCAAGCCCCAGCTGCGCTGCAAACTCTGGAACCTGGCTGTTCAGAACAGGCAAGGCTCCAGGCAAACCGAGGCAAACCGGGCAAGTGTTAGCATTTGGCGGTTTACCGAATTCTGTGGAACAACTGCAAAAAATTTTGGATGCAGTAGCTAGTTGAACATGAATTTCCAGGCCAACTACAGGTTCAAATTGCATTACGTACTTTTGATTAAGTTAAAACAGAGCCTTTATTTTGTTTGGCATGCAGCAAAGTTCTGAGTTCTTCTTCACTAATTAAATCAGTAAAACCATTACCTGGAAAACGCAACGCCCACTCATAAACGTTGAGCAACATTTGTTCGTTGTCAATCAGTGACTGCTCTTTGAGGACCAAGTCAAATTCAGCAAGGATAGTTTTTGATAATTTACCGTAGAAACGTTCCAGAATAGCTAAGGTTCCCCCGCCCTTGTTCCACGCTTCTTGGTACCATGCCATAGCATTCAGTGATACTTTACGGGTGCGTGGATATCCGGAACACATCAGGTTCCAGGGATCGCCACGCTCCTGATCACCTGCTGAACGGAAATCTGAGCGCAAAATAACAGCTGGAATGTCGAGTGCTTTGGCAAACAAGAACTCAATTACTGTTCCTGAATCGAGTTCTGTACCGTCAAAATTTACCAGAATCAAATCTGCTTTGACAACCTCACTCAAATCACTGTTGCGGATATCTATGGAGCGGCTTGTGCTTTGTTCCAGGTGTTGCGGAACAACGCAGACATAGCGTTCTCCAGATTCTTTTTCGATAGATTGAGACAGAAGCAGGTTGCCGATCAAATCTTTGTGATTAAACAAATCACCCGCAAAATAAACGGAAAAACTATTTGGCATGATTTTTTTGTTTTGCTTGAAGAGTCAGATGTAAACTTTAGTTGGTTAATGAAATATTTTGCAGCAAATCCGGAATTTCCTGCCAATGAGAAAATGGGGTAGCATAACGTTCCATCCCCCTTGTATAAGGATGCCAGTCAGGATACATGACCTGAAGGCCGGCACGATAGAAAGCTTCAATCAGTTCCGGACGATCCTCAAACATTACGTCCGGTTGTAATTCTTCGATTACAATCTGCACTTTGCGATTATCACCTACACACTGCAGCGTTTTGTAATTTACCGATTTCAAATTTTCAGCACGTTTTTGAAATTGTTCCGGCTCCAAAGCAGTCACGAGATGCAACTCATGCCGGTTGGCCAAGAAATTCAAAATTTTCAGCGAGCCATCAATATACTTTAATTGGCGCAGAGAATCTCCAGCGTGAAATCGGTCTCGTACTTCAAAGTTGTTGGGGAAATTCCGTATTACACCGTAAAGCTCCGGATTATGGGTGTAGGGAATATTTTCTCTTTGCGTGAAATCAATAAAACCTTGAATGTAATCCAAGATTACTCCATCCACATCAGAACAAATTTTCATCTGAGTATGCCTTATCAAGTTTTTTACTAATGTATAAGTCTGACAGGAAAAGACTCTCAGATCAAGATTCCTCGTCCGCCTCCAACACAAGTGAAACGGAATTGATGCAATAGCGCAACCCTGTCGGTTCCGGGCCATCCTCAAAAACGTGTCCCAAATGCGCATCGCATTGCTTGCAAAGAACCTCCGTCCTCTGCATAAACAGACTTCGATCTTCCTGTGTACTTACGCTGTCTTCACCAAGGGAACTCCAAAAACTCGGCCAACCGCATCCGGGATCATATTTGTCTTCTGACAAAAATAATGCATTCCCACAGCACAAACAGCGGTATGTGCCCTTGGTTTTTGTCTCATAATACTCACCGCTGAAAGGGCGTTCAGTTCCCTTTTTTCTGCAGATTTCGTACTGTTCAGGAGTCAACAATTCTTTCCATTCCTGTTCACTTCGGGTTATTTTGTCAGCCATGGCTTATTTCATGTTTTGTTCAGAAGAACTTTTTTCGAATTTGCAACACTCAAAGTTTTGCCTTTTAAGCGCGACACCACTGATTATTTCGCAAAATTTGATGATGTTATGAATAGCATGAAACTTGTAATTAGATCAATAAAAATGCAGAATGGACTGTGTCCAATGATTATGTAATTCTCATTTGGAAAGATGAGTCAGTTGATACAATTCGTTACACTGCAGAAAAGAGTTCGTGTTCAACTTGAACTAAACTGGATTTCTCCTGGGGCAAAAACGCTTTTACTCTGAAGTGCTGTTTTTCCTTACAGACGAGAGCCATAAAAAGTGTTCTCCTCAGTTCTTGCGGATTCCAGACTAAACCAGAAATCAGGAGCTACTATGTACAATTGCTTACATTATTACAGGATCTTTATTGGTTTTTTCCTTATTTTGCCCCTTGCCGGCATGGCGACAGCCCAGGGCACCGAGCTTACTGGTGCGTTCAAAACACCAATTTCACTATCTGGGGCCATTGAACCAGCGGAAACCTTGAAGGTTCAGTCCAGCGTAGGTGGACGAGTTGCGGTTATTCATGTGGACGAAAACCAGAATGTCACCAAAGGCCAATTGCTGCTGACTCTCAAAAATGACGCACAGAAACGGCAACTGGAATTATCTCATCTGCAGTTGAAGATAAATAAAAACAATATCAAGGATCGGCAGCGTCAACTTGAACTGGCAAAGGTGCAGTTGCAAATCAACGAAAACAATGTTAAAGACCGCAAAGAGCAACTCGAATTAGCTAAATTTCAAATAGAAGTAAGTACGAACAACGTCAAAGATTTGGAGACTAATTTGAAAGACATACAGCGTCGGCTAGAAGATGAAAATACTTTATTTGAACAAGGTTCTTCCACCCGCTCGCAACTAGATGCTTTGCAGTTACAGTACAACCGGGGAGTACTGGCTGTAAAAAACGTGAAACTTGGATTAAAGCGCTCCAAACAGGAAATCAACCGCTCTCAACTGGGAGTAGATAATACCATCCTGATACTTGAGCGCTCCAAAGAGGATGTACAACGTGCCAGACTTGGAGTGGAAAATGCTAACTTAGCGGTAGAACGCTCAAAACAGGATATAGCGCTTCGCGAGGAGGCCTTGGAAGACACTCATCTAAGAGCTAAAATCGGAGGTATTGTCAATGGCAAATTTATCGAAGAGGGTGAAGTAATTAATCCTGGTACAGTTCTTTTTCAAATCGTTGACATCAAACAGGTAGAAATTGAGATTCAAGTGGAAGAGGAGGATTTACCGAGGATTAAAAAAGGTCAGGCAATAGTTTTTACTACGCCAAGTTACCGGGGCATAGAATTTCCAGGAATTGTTGAACGCATTGCTTGGTCAGCAGACCCGCAAACAGGGCATTTCCCCTTATATGTCAAAGCTGCTAATCCAGGACTCAAGTTAAGGGCAGGAATGAGTGCAAAAGTTTATTTGCTTTGGAAAAAATAATTATTTGGTATCTTAGCAGGAGGCTAAATGTTGTCGGATAATTGAAGTCAGGGCCGAAACCCATTCCGGATGGTTGTTAAGCGAAGGTACGAGTTGAAGATCTTCTCCCCCATGTTCCTTGAAATGTTCAGTTGCACGCATTCCGATTTCCTCCAGTGTTTCCAAATTATCTGCAACAAATCCCGGACAAAAAACAACAACCCGCTTCACTCCTCGTTCCGCAAGTTGTTTGAGATGTTCTTCCGTGCTTGGTTTAATCCATACATCACGTCCAAAACGGGACTGGAAACTTACCGACCATTTTTCTGTTTCCAAATTTAAACTTCCTGCCAGCAATTTTGCTGTGTGGTAAGACTGTGCACAGTAGCAGTTGCGATTCTCACTTACTAATTCCAAACAACATACATAATCATTTTTGCACCAGGCACCACTGCAGTCACTTTTCTTCAAATGCCGAAGTGGGAGACTGTGAAAACTGAATAGCACATGATCCGGTCCATTTTCAAGATAAGGTAATCCTACTTTAGCCCAGGCCTCAATAAAACGTGAATCTGAAAAAAATGGCGGAATTATCTGTAAGTGTGGAATATTCCAGTCATCCAATATTTCTTTGTAAAGATCTTCAATTGCCGAACCATACGTGCTGGATGCGTATTGTGGATACATTGGCAAAACGATAATCCGGTCACATCTCTGTTTGTGAAGCCGAGCCATTGCACTTTTCAAGGAAGGTTCCCCACATTGCATTCCCAGCTCAACAGGGATTTTTTCTTCAGCTAGTTGCTCAAGCAAGGCATTCTTTAGCTTTTGAAGATGGACCAAAAACGGAGAGCCACCCTTTAGCCATATTTTTCGGTAGGCTTTGGCCGACTTTCCGGAACGAAAGGGTAGAATAATAAGGTTGACCAACAGCCAGCGCCAGACTGGGTTAATATCCAAGACTCTCTTGCTGGAAAGCAGCTCCCTTAAAAAAACACGTACCTCCCGGGAACGTGGAGCACCAGGAGTGCCAAGATTTATTAGTAAAATACCGGTTTGGATCTTTCTGATTTCTGGTTTCATGTTTCCTATTTGTAAGTTGCTAAACCTATTGTCTTAAATATATTTGCAGAAAAAATAATCAAGTATCCCAAAAGTTTGAAAATGAATGTTTTTTTATTCTTCTTTTGGAATTTTTTATGTTGTGTAAAAGGCGTTTTCTTCAATATACCCCTTAGACAAATCACAGCCCCAAACTGTTTCAGAGCACTCTCCGTTACCAACAACGACCTCCACATGGACTTCCTTTTTATTGAGTAATTTTGAAATGGCATCCAAATTAACCGTATTTGCATCCCAGCTTTCTGCATTCACTTTTTGACGTTGGCTGCCTTTACCAAAGTGGATAGATAAATCGTCTAAAAGAACCGGATATTCAAAAACCTTTCCGACGGCCATCACAAAACGGCCCCAGTTGGGATCGGCTCCGTGGATTGCAGTTTTGACCAAAGGTGAGTTGATGATTGATTTTGCAATCTGCAAAGCCATTTGCTGAGACTCTGCACCTGATACAGTGAGCTCAATAAGTTTAGTGGAACCTTCTCCGTCGTGGGCTATTTCTTTAGCCAACTGCACTGCACTGTTTGTGAAAGCTGTTTCAAATTTTTCAGCATCAACCGGTCCCGCTAGACCATTGGCGAGAATGATGACAGTGTCACTTGTTGAAGTATCAGAATCAATTGAAACTCTGTTAAATGACCGGTTGACAACACGCTGAAGCATTTTTTGCAGTTCTTTAGAACCCAGTTGGGCATCTGTCACAAAATAGCAGAGCATAGTTGCCATGTTAGGTTCAATCATTCCGGCACCTTTGGCAACTCCAAGCAAAGTGGCATTTTCCACTGAAGTGGAGTTCCATTTTGGATGCCTGTCAGTAGTCATGATTGCACGGGCAAAACTTTCGATATATTCCGTAGATGACCCCAGTCTTTCTGGGATTATCTGGCAACCTTCACGAATTATTTTGACTGGTAGGCGTCGGCCAATTACTCCGGTTGAGGATGGCAAGACCAGTTCCGGAGCAATTCCCAGTGCTTCTCCGGTCCAGCGGCATATATCTCTTGCGTCTTCAATTCCAACTTGTCCGGTGGCAACATTTGCAACTTTTGAGTTGACAACAATGGCCTGCAACTTCCCATTTTGTAAGTTTTCTTGTCCAACTATAATTGGTGCTCCCGGAAAATTATTCCGTGTGAACACACCTGCTCCGGTGCATATACATGCTGATGCAATAACTCCGAAATCTAAAGTTTCATCCTTAATGCCCAGATTTATTCCAAGCCAGGAAAATCCAGGAACACTTGTTAGTGGAGGATAGTCCATTGCGATATTTAACTCCTTGTGTATAATTAAAGCGGAAGGCAGACTCTAGTTTACGGGCACAACTGTCAACCGTCAACTGTTAAGCGTAAACTCCATTATCTTGTTTCTTATGACTATTTCCATTCCCGAAGAGTTATACGCATTTGGAGTTACATCCAAAGACTATGACGAAAAAAGGAGTGTGCTTGCTAAATCAACTGAGACTGAAATCAATGAAAACGAAGTCTTTTGGGATCTCTTTCAAGATTCAGCTGAAAAGGCAGTAAACTATGAAATTTTGCAGATGCTTTATTGGAATATGGCCAGCACGGATTCGTGAGTGATGATCCTGAAAATCAATGGGAATGGCAAGTGTGTTCCTCAAAGGCTAGCGTGAATCCTAATGGCGCCAACTCACTGCAGGCAGTGAAAGGAACGCTGGGAAATTATTTAAAACAATAGCTGGAAATGCCAATTTACCACTACCAGGCTTTTGATAGTGAAGGAACTTTGCACAAGGGCACTAAAGATGCCGCGTCTGAGTCTGAAGTACGCCAATTCTTGCGCACAAAAGGTCTGTTTCCCAAAGAAATACGTTCAAGTCGCTTTACCAGTGTAAAACTCACCGGGGATGAAAAATTAGGCAAAAAAAAACTGCCCAAATTTTCCTTTCGGAAAGGAATTTCTGGAAAAGTTCTCACGCAATTTACACGTCAATTGGAGGTTTTACTGGATGCAACCATTCCTTATGACAAGGCTTTTCAATTGATCATTCCACAGACTGAGGATTCCGGATTTCAAAGTATTCTTTCCGATGTACGTGGGCGAGTGATGGAAGGAGGTTCACTGGCTGGAGCAATGGAAATGCATCCGGATGTTTTTCCTAATATGTACGTCAGTATGGTACGGTCCGGAGAGAATGCTGGGAATCTTGGCACAATCATGAATCGCCTCGCAGACTATTATGAAGCACAGGAACGTCTGCGTTCAAAAATCAAGGGGGCCCTCATTTATCCAACCTTCATGATGGTTTTTGGTTTAGCTGTGGTCGTTTTCATGGTCACAACGATTGTGCCAAAAATCACTCGCATTTTTGAAAGGCAGGAGGCAGCACTACCAGCGCCAACCCGTATTTTAATGGGTATCAGTGATTTTGTTGTGAATCACTGGTTTTTGTTGATGCTGGCCACTTTCGCAATTGTAATCGGAATAACGACATTTTTCCGAAGTAAACGTGGGCGAGAATGGAAAGACAAGATTGAACTAAAATTGCCACTTCTGAGCCGTTTGCGAATTAAGGTCATGGTAGCCCGCTACTGTCAGACACTGGGGACATTGCTGAAAAGTGGAGTTGATTTAAAAACTTCTCTCGAGATTTCGAAGCACGTTGTCGTCAATAAATTATTTATCTACAAGCTGGATCAACTGATTATCGATGTGAACAACAAGGGTATCCCTCTTTCCGCTGCAATGGCCCGGATTGATTATTTCCCGGAATACGTGGGCCATGTGGTGTCAATCGGTGAGGAAGCTGCTAGGGTGGATGAGTTGTTGGAAAAAGTGGCAGGCCGCATGCAGGAAGAAGTAAGCACCTTGCTTGAAGCCCTGACTTCCCTTTTACAACCAGTCTTGATTTTGGTCTTGGGTGGGATAGTGGGTTTTATTGCTCTCGCCGTTCTCCTGCCGATGCTCAACATGAGCCAGATTCTGCAATAGAAATCAAAGACAAGTAGAAGTATGATATAACGAGTAAATTTACTACTTAGTTGTTCTTTATTATTGTTACTTTTTGTTACTATGCACTTTTTTGTTACCCATTTGTTACTCATTTTGATATTTGAAAAATGCTCTCAGTTTAATTAAACGGTTAATTTGAATTATGAATCTCCATGAGTTTCTCAGAAAAATTCCTAAGGCTGAATTACACGTTCATTTAACCGGAACGGTTTTCCCGAAAACTCTTCAGAAACTGTCACGGAAACTTTCAGTCAATCTGCCGCCTCATGATAGGATTGAAGATCTTTATGATCGCAGCGATTTCAAGAGTATCCTGCCAATGCTGAAAGTTGCGGTTAGTGTAATGCGGGATCCTGAGGACTTTGCATTGGTAGCTTATGAAACAATGCGTGAGGCTGCAGAAAATGGCGTTCGTTATCGTGAGATTTTCTGGAATCCAACAGATCATCAGGACTTAGTTGGATTAGAGTACGAAGTGGCAGTGGACAGTATCATTGGCGGCCTGAGAGAAGCTGAAGAGGATTTCGGGATCATCGGCCGTCTTTTGCCTTCTATAAATCGTGAAGAGTCGAGTCAGTTGGGATTGGAAATGGTGAAAGAGGTGCTGAATCATCCCCGTGATGAAGTCATCGGATTGGGCATGGACTATCTGGAAACAGGACATCCTCCTG
>JAKUUI010000109.1 GCA_022448485.1 SAR324 cluster bacterium | reverse complement strand
TATTTTATTAGTAATACATCAAGCCCCACAGTAGCAGGGTTTTTTGTTTTCTACACATTTGTTCTTATATTTCAGTGTGAGAATTAGAATAAAGCAATGATGAAAAAGATATCATCACTGATAGAATTTTAACACTTTTCACAGCATCAATAAATATGGCCAGCACAATTTTGATTGTATTAAGCTATAACATTTACTGGGGCGGACACCGTCAACCGCTTGAAAATACCATAGAAGTTATTAGAAAATCCGGTGCTGATCTGGTGGGAATTCAGGAGAATGTCAACAGGGAATATGAAGATCAGACCACAGAGATTGCCAAGGCATTAGGGTTTTCATACGTGCATCACGCGATTTTGGAATCAATGGAAAAAAACGGAGGCGGAGGCAAAAAGCTGCGTGCCCGCTGGATTCAACAGGCCGGTCAATCCACATTGAGCCGTCATCCAATTACGGCTCAATCTCTCGGAGGTTCCGGTATTCAGGTAGAATTGCCTTCCGGAGAGAAAGTCTGGATGTTTAACACACACCTATGGCATTATCCTTATGTGCCGTATCAGTTGATGAACGTTGACTATTACCAAGGATACTCGATTGATCCGGACACTCCCAATACTGAGGCACAGGCAATTAATTCAGCACGAATTGCTCATGAAACTGAAATCACTAAAGTTTTATGGGATATCCAAAGTGTAATTGCCAGTGGCGAAACGATTTTTCTCACGGGAGATTTTAACGAACCGTCCCATCTCGACTGGACTAAAGAAGCTGCTCAAGCAGGGCTCCATCCCCTCAAGGTGGCTTTCCCGACCTCAATACAGGTAACTGAAGCCGGGTTAAAGGATGCCTTCAGGCAGCTCTATCCTGACCCTGTGGCGGTTCCGGGTTTTACCTGGCCTGCTGGTACTTATCCGGAAACTCCTGATTCATCCGTTACTGATCCAGCAGACCGTATTGACTTTGTTTATTTCACAGGGAAAAAAGTGAAGGTGAAAAATGTTCAGCGTATTGGTGAGGCTTCAGAAACTTCGGATATTTCTTTCCCCAAATACCCTTCAGACCACAGAGCGGTGCTGGTAACCTTTGACCTTTAGGGTGCTTGAACCGATAAAAATTGGAGGGATATTCGAATTATGCACTGAACAGGTTAAAATCGGACAGTGGCAATAGAAGCATAAGTAAGAAGGACTAATTTAGTTTTGGTTTGGTACACTTAGGAAATAAGGTAAACTTATTAAATAGTAGGATAATAATCTTTTTCACCGGACGTGCCGAGAAGTGTTTTAACACGTTTTCTAAGGTTCAATATTCTTAAAAAACTGATTAAATTTTCATATGCTTACATTGGATTATCATCCATCTGAAAACTTTTTCTACGTAAGTAAAACAACCTACAATAACCATCAAATACTTAAGTCATAATAATTTGATTTTTGCTTCACAGAACGAAGACTCTCCTCAAAAAATCTGCACCTTGATCAAGTGCTGTTATGGAAGCATCCAGCATGCGGCTGTAGTGTAAAAATCCGTGAAGGACTCCTTGATGCAGATACAGTTCACATGGAACTCCTACTTTCTCTAGTAATGCGGCAAGTGTCGTGCTGTCATCCAGCAACGGATCCATATCTGAAACAATCAGACAAGACTGCGGCATGCCGTTTAAATCTGCACTCAAGACGTCCATTTTCGGATCCAGCAAATCTTCCGTAGAACGCAGATAAGAATCCTGGTAAAAAGCACGATTTTCTAAACTCAACCCATCTTCCGCTCCACCGAACAAGCGTGAAGAACATGAATCACGCAAACCGTACCAACCATAGTACAGCAGCAATCCGGACAAACTTTTTTTATAATTGAGGGCAGCCCCCATGCTCAAACTCGCTCCGGCAGAATCCCCACCGAGTGCAACACGTTCCGGATCAATGTTAAAAGCCGGATTGTCTTTACGCTGCAAATCTTGTTTCAGCCATTTCAAAACTGACAATGTTTCCTCTATCGCAAAAGGAAATTTCTGTTCAGGAGATAATGAGTATTCCACTCCAATCACAGCACATCCAGAACGAAACGCCAGCTCACGCATAATACGGTCGTGAGTATCGATGCTGCCAAGCACAAATCCACCTCCATGGAGATACACCAGTACTGGCAAACATTGCTCAGGATCAGGATGATAAATACATATTGGAATAGCTCCCACCGGACCTTTAACCTGTGTATCTAAAATCGCGGTAAGTTGCGGACCTCCTGAATTCCAGAACTTCCGTTCCTTTGCATATAATTTTCGTATTTCCGTAAGCGGAGTTTCAGAAAATGAAAAAACCGGAACCAAGCTGGAACTTTTTTCCAAAACTTTTCGCATTTGTGAGTGAAGTTCGGACATTAAATTTCAATAGTTAAATGTGGCATTTTGAATACAATAATTAATAGATACTTAAAATAATAATTAATAGATAAATTTATTTGTTAACAAACATGGAAAAACTAAAATCTGGAAATTAATTTTTCTGAAACACATTTCTTAAATAAAACAAAATATTTATAAACTCCTGGAGACGCAGGGAAAAATTATAAATTAGATTATTTTTCTTCACAACAATAAACTTGCATTATAGTTTCCATTATTATAGTTTTTTAGAGATTGGGCCAATGAGTATTTATGCAATTGGCACAGGAGAGCCACTTAAAAAGAACCCTCATCATAGTTGTAAAATATTAGTATCTTACAGAATTTTAAGTTTTGTAATAGTAAAACATTCGCATCTCTCACTAATCCAGATTGTACAGCTGAATTCTCCAAAACCAAAATAATGTATGGACAAAAAAATGAACTCCATGCATTCTTTTTCTTATTTTAGTAATGAATCATGAATCCTGAGCTTTTAATTTCTACCAGAACCCGCAAAACTCCTTTCAGCAGTCGAGTAGCTGCTTGCGGAGCAAAGGCATATACAGTTTATAATCACATGCTTTTGCCTGCAGTTTTCCTTAGTCTCGAAGAAGATTATTGGCACCTGTGTGAAGCTGTTCAGGTTTGGGACGTGTCCTGCCAGCGTCAGATTGAAATCACCGGAAAAGATTCACAAAAACTAGTCCAGTTAATGACTCCTCGTGATCTATCACAAGCAGAATATGGCCAGTGTTTTTATGCTCCGCTATGTGACGAAAACGGAGGTATGATCAATGATCCCATTATCATTAAGCACAGTGAAGACCATTGGTGGCTCTCTATTGCAGACACAGACGTTATGCTCTGGGCCATGGGATTGGCCACAGGTTTCATCCTAGATGTACAAGTTTCCGAAGTGGAAATTTGGCCTCTGGCAGTGCAAGGCCCAAAAGCAGAGGAGTTAATTAAAAGAGTCTTTGGCGAGGAAATAAGAAAAATCAGGTTTTTTCATAGTAGAAAAATGAATTACGGTGGAAATGATTTTTTGGTAGCCCGTTCCGGCTGGAGTAAACAGGGTGGATTTGAGATTTACGTGAATGACGCTGAGCTCGGTGTACAACTTTGGGACGAACTTTTTTCTAAAGGTGTTGACCTTAATGTCAGGGCAGGCTGCCCCAACTTAATTGAACGAGTTGAGAGCGGTCTTCTTTCCTTTGGAGGAGACATGGGATACGACAACACACCTTTTGAATGCGGGCTTGATCAGTACGTCAGTCTGGAAGCAGACATCGAAAGCCTGAGCATCGATGCGCTACGCACCAGGCCGGTTAAAACCAGACTCATGGGACTTGTGATGGAGAAACAGGTTAAGCTGAAAGACTTGCGCCTGATGAATGATGGTAAAGTGATCGGTATGATCACTTCCAATACATGGTCACCTAAACATAGCGTACACCTTGCTTTTGCAAAGTGTGACATTGGATCAATTGCTGATGTTCAGGATCTTCATGTAAATTCATCCACTGGTGAAGTTCCAGCAATAATTACGAAATTGCCTTTTAATTTTGAATCTCTTGGATTGTAAATTTCAAATAGTTAAAAGAAGATCTAAGAATAAAATATGCTGAAGAGCATAAAAGTTTGTCCCATTATATTGAGATTGTTCTTATGAAAAAAGCTTATGAGGCACTTGCCAAAAATCCTGCCAATTACATCCCTTTGACACCAATCTCTTTTCTGCAACGTACTGCAGATATTTATGGTGAAAGGGAAGCAATAATTTACGGAGATAGAAGTTATAGCTGGGGTCAGTGTAATGAACGCTGTTTGCAAATGGCCTCAAGTTTAACAGAACTTGGAATCAGCAAGGGAGATACAGTTGCGGTTTTGGCTTTCAATACTCCGGAGATGTTTGAAGCACACTTTTTTGTGCCTATGACAGGTGCGGTACTGAATACCATTAATACCAGGCTTGATGCGGAAACACTGGCCTATATCCTGGACTTTGGTGAGGTTAAAGCAATGGTTGTGGACCGTGAGCTATTGCCGTTGACACAAAGTGCTCTTCAAAAAACAAAGTCTAATCCTATCCTGATTTTGGTTGACGACGAAACGGCGGTGGATAAACCGGATGTGGAACTCGAGGTAATACATTATGAAGAACTGCTGAATTCAGGAGATCCAAAATTCAGTTATCCACCTTTAGATGATGAATGGCAGGCGCTTTCGTTGAACTACACTTCCGGAACTACCGGAAAGCCCAAGGGAGTGGTTTATCATCATCGTGGAGCATATCTCATGAGTATGGGTACCGCCTCGGGCTGGGAATTGACTAATCACCCGCGCTATTTGTATTCAGTTCCTATGTTTCACTGCAATGGTTGGGGGCACGCCTGGACCATGACATTACTCGCTGCAACAGTTATTTGTATGCGTGCGTTCAGCCCAAAGCTGCTTTTCGACTTACTGGAGCAGCACGATGTTACACATTTTGGAGGTGCTCCTGTTGTACTGAATATGCTGGCCAACGCTCCTAAGGAAGAACAAAAACATTTTAAGCGTTCAATAAAAGTAATGACAGCGGGTGCTCCTCCGCCCGCAAAAGTTCTGGAAAGTATGACTGATTTTGGCTTTGACGTGATGCATGTTTACGGTTTAACTGAAACCTACGGACACATCCTTCTCTCGGCACCTCAAACAGAATGGCAGACAAAAAGCGAAGATCTACGTTCAGAACTTCTCTCGCGCCAGGGAGTTCGTTTCCCGATGATGGAAGAAGTGATTGTAATCGATCCTCAAACTCAACTACCGGTACCTGCAGACGGAAACACAATTGGTGAAATTGTCATGCGTGGAAATACCACGATGAAAGGTTATTTGAAGAACAAAAAAGCCACCGCTGAAGCATTTTCCGGCGGCTGGTTTCACAGCGGTGATTTAGCTGTTGTGCATGAAGACGGTTACATCCAGATTAAGGATCGTGCAAAAGATATTATCATTTCAGGTGGTGAAAATATTTCATCAGTTGAAATAGAAAATGTTTTATATCAACATCCGGATATAAGTGAAGCCGCGGTTGTAGCAATGCAGGATGAAACCTGGGGGGAGGTGCCCTGTGCTTTCGTTGAGTTAAAAACAGGAAAAAACACTGATGCACAAAAACTGATAGAATTCTGTACTCAGCGAATGGCACGTTTCAAAAAACCCAAAAAAATTATTTTCGGTCCACTACCAAAAACCGCGACAGGCAAGATCCAAAAACATGAACTGCGTCAGCGGATA
>JAKUUI010000108.1 GCA_022448485.1 SAR324 cluster bacterium | reverse complement strand
TAATTGTAACTGGCTTGAGAGCGATCCTCTTTAATTTAATCAAAGGAGAACAATATGAACCGAAGAAAATTTATTAAGGGCGCAGCCGTTGCCGGTGGGGCAACCGCAGTTGCCGCCTCAACTTTTCCCGCACCTGCGATTGCTCAAAATCGCATTGAAATCAACATGGTTTCAACTTGGCCTCGGGATTTCCCTGGATTGGGAACAGGAGCTCAGCGGTTTGCAAAAAACCTGGAAGCCATGACTGATGGCCGGATGAAAGTTCAATATTATGCTGCCGGTGAAAAAGTCAAGGCTTTCGATGCTTTTGACGAAGTCGCTTCCGGAAACGCACAAATTTACCACGCTGCTGATTATTACTGGAAAGGCAAGCATCCCGGCTGGGCCTACTTCACTTCCGTTCCATTCGGCCTGACATACACTGAAATCAATGCCTGGATCCATTGGGGCGGTGGTCAGGAGTTGTGGGATGAATTGGCAGGAGATTTTGGCCTGAAATGTCTTTCTTGCGGAAACACAGGTGTGCAGATGGGCGGCTGGTTTCGCAAGGAAATAAACTCAGCTGACGATCTCAAAGGTCTGAAAATGAGGATCCCGGGGCTCGGTGGGGACGTGATGGCCAAGTTGGGAGCTTCTCCTGTTTCTATTCCGGGCGGTCAAATTTATGAGAACTTGATTTCAGGAGCAATTGATGCCACTGAGTGGGTCGGTCCCTGGAACGACAGTTACATGAAGTTCTATGAGGCCGCCAAATACTACTACTATCCTGGTATGCACGAGCCGGGATCTCAGATTTCCGCGGGAATGAACAAGTCGTGGTGGGAAGGTCTCTCCGCTTCAGACCAGCTAATCATCAAGGCAGTTGCTACATCGGAAAATGAGATGATGATGTCCGAATATAACGCCAAAAGTGGTTCCTCACTCGTCAAGCTAGTCAAAGAACAGGGCGTAAAGTTGCGCAGGTTTAATGACGACATTTATGACAGTTTCGGTGAAGCAGCAGAAGAAGTCTTTGAAGAGGTCCGTGGGCACAGCAACTTGGCAGGACGTATTCACGCCAGCTTTCTGCACGCACGTGAAGAACTTGGTGCTTGGGCCAAAATATCCGACCAAGCCTATGTGGAACAGCGCAACCGTGTACTGGGACTCTAATTTAATGTGAGTAATCCCATTTAAAAGCGGAGCTTCAGGGTTCCGCTTTTTTTATTGAGAGGCGGCACCACATAAAAGCAATTAAGATGACAGCAGCAACAAATGACAATGTCACCGAGTCAGTAGCTGGCACAACAGATTCCCCGCAACTAATCAATTCAATCAACGACCTTTCCACCACTATCTTGTATCGAGTTTTAGCAGGAGTGATGGTTACTTACGCTTTCCTTTTTATTTTCAACGATTACCTTATTTTTTTTCAAGGCTGGCCGGGACCGCTCAATTTTCTCAAACACCAGGAGTGGTTTGGTTTTGCTCCCTTACGCAATCCACTCAAGGATGACCTCGTCATTCTGGGCTGGATTCAGTTTGTCGGTCTTTTCGCAGTACTGGTTGTTGTTTCCGCATGGGCTTCCAAAACACAGCAGCGCAGTTTGAGGGCTGACGCAAGACTATGGTCCAGTTTTGCTGCATACATTGTCCGTACAGCATTTTGGGCGGTCCTCTTAATTGGTGTGATAGATGTGGTTATTTCTTTTCTTAGAGTAGAAAATTTCTTGGAGATAATTGTGGGGGACAAGCTGGCGATGTCTTTGGGTCGTTCAAACTTCCGTGGAACCTTCGTTCTTTATCCATTAATTGGCGTCGGAGCTATTATAGCCTTTTTTTCACGTGGACTTGATTTTATCTGGCTCTCATTAATGGTTGTCGTTGCTGAGTTTCTGATTGTCATTACAAGATTTGTTTTTTCTTATGAACAGGCATTTATGGGAGACCTGGTGCGCCTCTGGTATGCAGGTCTTTTTCTGTTCGCAAGCGCCTATGGTTTGGTTACTGAGGGTCATGTACGTGTCGATGTTCTCTACACAACATTCACAAAACGAAACAAATCCATCAGCAATACCGTGGGTTCCCTGCTGTTGGGAATTCCTTTGTGTTGGACTATTTTGCTGACCGGCATGTGGACAAAAGGGAGCAGCCTGAACGGACCGCTTTTGAGTTTTGAGGTTTATCAACAGGGATACGGAATGTACGTCAAATATCTGATGGTCGGTTTCCTCATTATCTTTGCATTGAGTATGTTGGTGCAATTCGTGAGCTACACCCTGGATAACATCGCAAACTTACGTGGTGAACCTGGAGACACCTCTACGAAAGACGAAATTTCTGAAGTTTTGGAAGCTTAGACTTTCAATAAAGTAGTAACTTAAATGAATTTGAATTCAAAATATTTAAAATTTAACACTTTGAAAATAGTAAACAACAAAATGAGACTTTTAATTTTAAATTTTGTAATTTGAACATGGAATTATTATTTCTAAGTCTTCTTTTACTGCTAATGATAAGCGCGCTCATCTCAGGGTTCCCTGTCGCCTTTTCACTGCCTGGATCTGCTATTTTGGCTATCGGCATCGCGGCCTTTGCAGGGTACATTTTTGTCGGTGATATTGATGCCTATTTTGCCCAAGGTGGTCCAGTGGAGTGGTTGAACGCCGGAGTGACAAATTTCCGCAGTTTATATTGGGACGTTGAACGAGACACCCTCATTGCAGTACCGCTGTTTGTTTTTATGGGAATAATGCTCCAGCGTTCAAAAATTGCTGAAGACTTGCTGGTTGCCATGGCTCAGCTTTTTGGGCCGATACCTGGAGGATTGGGAATCTCAGTTGTTTTTGTCGGAGCGCTTTTGGCCGCAACAACAGGAATCGTGGGAGCTACTGTGATTGCCATGGGCTTGATTTCACTTCCTGCTATGCTACAGAATAACTACTCTAAACCACTGGCCACCGGAACCATCTGTGCCTCAGGAACTTTGGGACAAATTATTCCCCCTTCAATTATACTTATTCTTCTTGCCGATCAACTGTCTAATGCAACAGACATTGCAAGCACTTCCAGACAAACTGCTTATAGAGAAGCTACAGGTGAATTTGTCCTGCCCTCCACACTTGATATTACCTCGACCAGTGCGGGAGACATGTTCATGGGTGCCTTTGTTCCGGGTTTAGTTCTCGTGGGCCTGTACATGCTTTACATATTGATTTACGCATTGATTAAACCAGAAGTTGCTCCTCCTGTGCGTTATGAGGGCAAATACGATTTAAAGTTTGTGATGAATATTTCACTTTCCCTTGTACCGCCGCTCTTTCTGATATTTGCGGTGCTCGGTTCAATCGTGCTGGGGGTTGCAACAGTCAATCAGGCAGGATCAATCGGTGCAATTGGTGCAATGATAATGGGTGGGTATCGTTTGAATTCTGGCAAAAAGGACACATACTTACCTGCAATACTTGCAATAGGAGCAACAATTGCTCTCTCAGTCATCCTTAGCTTTTATCAGTTGAATGTAAAGAATATAAAAACCGCATCTGACGCTTTTGGCATATTTCTAGCGGTAATTGCCGTAATCGTGCTTTGCATTGGTGTTTTCTGGAGTGGGTGGCGCATCTTCAAAATCGAAGATACTTTACAAGGGGTGATGATCGAAACGGCCAAAACAACTTCGATGGTTTTCATCATTCTCATCGGGGCAGCCATGCTCACTTCTGCCTTCCGGGGCTTCGGTGGTGAAGAATTAGTCAAGGAATTTCTGGGAGGTCTTGAAGGCGGTTTCTGGGCACAATTTGTTGTAGTGATGGCTGTTATTTTCTTTCTAGGTTTTTTCCTGGATTTTATTGAAATCACAGTAGTGGTCGTACCAATTGTCGCTCCGATATTACTTTCTGATCCCTCGGCCAACATCACCGCCGTTTGGCTGGGAGTAATGATCGGCATGAATATGCAAACCTCGTTTCTTACACCGCCTTTTGGCTTCTCCTTATTTTATTTACGCGGTGTAGCTCCACCTACTGTAAAAACCTTGCATATTTACCGCGGAGTGGTAGCCTTCATTTTGCTGCAATTGGCCGGACTCGCTATTGCGGGTTATTTCCCGGCTTTGGTCAACTATCTGCCAAAAAGAATATATTTAGCTTCCGAAAATGCGCCGCCGCCTGTCAACCCCAAGCTCCAAGTCTGTCTGGAAGAGTTTGTCTTTAATGTATATGATTCAGAAGGTGATGGGCTTCGCTCAGGTGTTGTTACAGCACAAGGCTTGAATGTCAGCTTCATTCCGGAAAAACATCAAAAGCAATTTTCTGAAACGCATGAAAGGGTGCTTGCTACCTTTGGTTTAGTCGAAAACATCCGTCAAGCCGAGAAAGAATTGGACACATATATTACTGATTATCGTCCATTACACATTGAAGTACGGCTCCTGGAAAAAAAGATCCGTTTTATTACTCTTGATCTTGAAGATGAAGAACAAACGATTCGACGTTTAGAGCGTAATGGAGAAACTACCGGTTCCCGCATTACAATAATTAAAGGAAAAATTACTGATTTAAAAGCAAAAATAATTGAACTTGAAGCTCAAATACCTAAAAATTGGAAAGTCGAACGCAAAAAATATCTGGAGCTTGCAAAAGCTGAAACAAAAGCACGCAAACTGTATCGTAGGAACGTAGACGAAGCCTTTGAACCATTAATTGAATTGATTAAAGTGATTGCTCAATATGAAGAGCTAGTTTTAATTGAAGATGATTTGCTCGGACTCAAATCAATTATTGCTAATGATCCGGAAAAAGTGGCTATGAAAAAAATCAAAGTTGTTGAAAAACAATTAGGAATGGTGGCTGGCTCGAGCAAAATTAAGTCTAAGATTTCCAAGGCAAGACGTGCTTTGAAACGAAATCCTGATAGAGAAAAAGCAGACCAAATGCTCGAAAAAGGTCTTGAATTGTTTGCTCAGGAAGTAGCCTGGAGACAACAAGCCTCTGAGCAGCTTTTGACGACACTAAAGGAATATGAGAATTTACTCAGCGGCAGCATCGGAGCTCGTCTGCAAAATCATCTCAGCAAGGACCAGGCGAAATATATAGCCAGTTGTTTGTCTGATCACCAGGATGTATCATTAGCTTTCTGAGTATCCGGAACAAAAACCTTGTTTTATGGTGTGGTTTGTCAGACGACTTTGTAAGAGAGCAGCAAGGATATAGGATTGTCTCAGTGTACTGAGATGTACGAATCCTTACTGTGAAAAGCTGAGTTTTGCTTTAAAATCAAACTTTCCAGGATGAGATTCAGGAACCACCAAAAGTTTACCGGATGTATTGTGTACACCCTTTCACTGTCATTGAAAAAATCTAATACCGATCTCTAAAAAATATATTCCACTTCAAGATCCTTAATAATTCCAAAGATAATTCTGTCATTATAATTTTTTTAGGACTATTTTCATCGAGGACTTTCTTTGCATATTCTTTTAATTAATCACTTCACAAAAATTTTGGTATCCTAAATCGTTCATGAATGAACTCTACAAAAAAACAGCTATTGAGGTTGTCAACTTACTCAAAAGAAAAACAATCAGCCCCCTTGAAGTCGTTGAGCATGCGATCTCCCGTATCGAAGCTATTGACCAGCATGTTAATGCCCTTCCAATCAGATGCTTTGAACGAGCCATAGAACAAGCAAAAAGTTTTAA
>JAKUUI010000107.1 GCA_022448485.1 SAR324 cluster bacterium | reverse complement strand
TCAATGGCTTCGTAAAGAAGTTTGGCCACAAAACCTATTGATCTCAGTCCAATGGCGATGATTCCTGCAAACAATCCGGGGCCAACGATGGCAACCAATAACAAGGCCCAAATGATTGAGTTGATTGAGCGTGAAGATACAATAACAAGCAAAGCAAAAGGGCGGATAAATATTACGTTTGGTGAAGTATTTCTTGCAGCTAGGAATGCCGTTGGAAAAGCAATAATAATGGCCAAGACCGTTCCAAGTGTTGCAATATTTATCGTGTCCCACAAAGGTTCCCATATTTTGTCGAAATAGCCCCATGTCGGAGGAAACATGCGGTACGCCAAATCTCCGACTTGATTAGGCGAATCCCAGACAAACATCCAGAATGTTTTTTCTGAAATCAACTGAAAACAATAGACAAAAATTGCTGTCCCTGTAAACCATCCTGCCCAGTGGAGCCTTTGTTTTTTCCTATCAAAACGTTGCCAGACTTTTTTCTCTCCTTGTTGATTTACAGCCATTACTGCACCTGTTTTCTAACTATTCCTGAGGTATATTCAACTAAAAAAACGATAGTGATGATCACAATCAGAATCGCCGCCGCCGAATCAAACTCATAACGGTCAAAGGCCGTATTCAAGGTGGCACCGATGCCTCCCCCACCGACCACTCCTACGATTGCAGATTCGCGAAAATTTATATCAAATCTATACAGACCCAACCCAATCATACGTGGCATGACTTGAGGTTGGATCCCGTAGTTGATCCATTGCCACCAGTTTGCCCCTGTAGCCTGAATGGCCTCGGATTGGCTAACGCTGGTGTCTTCAATGTCTTCAGTGAGCAATTTTGCAAAGAAACCAATGGTTGCAAAACTGAGCGTAACAAATCCCGCAAAAGGGCCGAAACCAAAAAATTTAACGAAAAAGATAGCAAGCAAAATTTCGTGAAAACTCCGGGAAATAGCGATAATGCCCCTGCAAAAATAATAAACGGAAGGATGTGCTATGTTTCTGGCGGCGCCTAGAGCGACAGGAATGGAAATAAAAATACCAACAACTGTTGAAGCAACGGTCATCCATAGACTTTCCAAAACTCCATCAACAATTTCTTCCCAACGGGAAATAAAGTCTGGAGGTGCAAATCCTGCCAAAAACTTTTGTCCTCGCGGCAAGCCTTCCCAAACCCGGATCCAGTTGATTTCGAACGTATTAAATGACAAAAACAAATAGAGAATTACTCCAGCGTAAATACTGTAACGAACAGTCTGATTCTCAATGAAAGGCTGACGTTTCCATGTCCGTGCGAGGCTAAGGTTGGTCATATTGGTGTCAACTTGCCATTGCTGCTGGTTCCTCAGTATCTTCTTCATCCCATGAAGATTCCTGCTGGGCAGCTTTAGGAGCGTATTTGTTTATGTGCCAGTCTTCTTCTCCATAAATCTCAGTCAGTACATCATCATTAAGCCCCTCCGGAGTGCCGTCATACACGATCTCTCCCAATCGTAATCCAACAACTCTTTGAGCAAACATTTTAGCTAGAGGTACATCATGAATATTGATCACGCAAGCAAGGTTTCTCTCATGAGCAAGCTCACAAATCAGACGCATGATCTGACGTGAAGTTTTAGGGTCCAGGCTGGCAGTCGGTTCATCAACGAGTAACAGTTGCGGATCTTGTATCAGTGCCCGCGCAATACCTACACGTTGCCGTTGCCCTCCCGATAACTCATCCGCGCGTTTATCCACCATATGGTCCAAACCGATGCGTTTAAGCAGTCGGAAGGCTTCGTCAATATCGGATTGTGGAAATTTACGAAGAAAGCTGCGCCAGAAACCTACATAGCCTAAGCGTCCGGAAAGTACATTTTCCATGACGCTTAAGCGTTCGACCAGTGCAAATTCCTGAAAAATCATCCCCATTTGTCGGCGCATTTTTAGCAGTTTGCGACTGCTTAAACGAGTCACATCCTCATTGTTAAAAAAAATACGGCCTCCAGTTGGAGGAACCAGACGATTAACGCACCGAATAAGAGTGCTTTTCCCAGCTCCGGAGGGACCGATTAGTGCCATTACCTGGCCTTTAGGGACTTCCAGGTCTACTCCTGTCAAAGCGACTTCACCGGTGGCATAGCGCTTATGCAGCGCTTCCAGACGCAACATTATATCTCCTCACAAACAAAATCGTACTAACGGCAACTGTAACTGACACCATTCGCTTTGTCGATTTTGCGTATAATATCCCAATCAGATTTGTGATGGATGGAGATAAACCGATCTTCTTTCTTGAACTCCTTTTTCAGATCAGAACCTTCCCATTGGAAAGTGAAGAATGCCTGTTTTATTTTTGCAACCAACGTCGGGTCCAAGTTGTGGGCATGTCCATAGCCGGTTGTAGGAAAAGTTTGAGAACGGTAAATAGTTCGTATTTTAGATTTGTCCACTACACCTCGGTCAATCATTCGAGTGAGAATAGAGTTCGCGATAGACGCTGCTTCATAATCCTTGTTTGCCACACCCATTATAGAGTTGTCGTGTTTACCAGAATAAGCGGCCTTGAAATCCTTGTCCGGGAGCATTCCAAACTCAGATTTCAGAATGGCAGAAGGTGCCTTGAATCCGGAATTGGAAGTGGGAGAGGTAAAAGCCATGCTCCGTCCCTTAATGTCAGCAACAGATTTGATGTCACTGTCAGCCGGGACAATAATTTCCATTTCATATCCAAATGAACCGTCCGCCGAAGCCATCATGGCAAAGGGAACAAAGCCGGCGCAGCTAACTGCGATAGGATTCCCACCGGTATTCACCCCAGCGATATGCAAACGACCGGAACGCATAGCTTCGTATTGAGCTGCATAGGCCTGCACCGGGAAAAACACTGCTTTTTTGCCGGTGACTTTACTCAAGTGCTGTACGAATCCATCCCAGACTTTGGCATAAACCGCGGGGTCTTCTACTGGTGTGTAAGAAAAAATAATTGTACTTGGATTCTGCCACTGGCTAGAATCCAACGGCAAGTCAGCAACTAAATCTCTATCTATGTCACAGTATCTTTTATCAAGGGTTCCCCTGTGACATTCTTCCGCTAACGCGACTAATGGTAGGACCATCATTCCAATCAAGGAAGTGCCCAGGAAAATTTTTTTTAATAATGTTTTCATAATGAGTCATCTAATTATAGGTTAAGAAAAAATCGGCATTTAATAAAATAACTGAAAATGCCGGGATTGAAAGGATTTCACATTATCCTGTCCTGTAATAACAATCAACAATTATATTTCTACTAAGTAAAAAAATTTCTTGATTTTTTATTGTTGAAGCTTCAATGTGCTAAAGAAAAAAACTTCGTTTAATCTGGAACTCCCAGTAAAGAGAATGGCTTACACATTAGACAAAACGCTTGATACGATTCCAAAGTTGTTGTTGGATCATTCCAAGAAAAGAGGTGATAATCCTGCAAATCGTCAGAAGGAATTTGGCATCTGGCAATCATGGTCATGGGCTGATGTGGCTGAAGAGGTCCGTTGCCTGGCTTGTGGACTGGCAAAAAAAGGTTTTCAAAGAGGAGACAAACTAGCCGTGATTGGCGATAATCGTCCTCGTCTATACTGGTCAATGGTTGCAGCACAAGCTCTAGGAGGAATTCCTGTTCCTCTTTATCAAGACTCGGTTGCTGAAGAAATGGTTTATGTGCTGGAAAATGCAGATGTCAAATTTGCCATTGTGCAGAACCAGGAACAGACCGACAAACTCCTCGAAATAAAAGATCGCCTACCAAAACTTGAGCAAATTTTCTTTGAAGAACCTCGCGGAATGCATGGCTACAAAAAAGATTTTCTCCACGATTACAAAGAAGTTCAGGAAGAAGGAAAAATCTTTCACAGTGAGAATCCAGATTTATTCCTTAATGAAATTGAAAAAAGCAGGGGAAGTGATATTGCCATTTTTCTATACACTTCTGGTACTACGGGAAATCCCAAAGGTGTAGTTCTCACTTTTGAAAATCTACTAATTACTTCGCTAAACTGTATAGCTTTTGACAACCTTTCGGGGGAAGAACAAGTACTTGCCTATTTGCCGATGGCCTGGGTAGGAGACAATCTCTTCTCATTTGCACAGGCTTATGTAGCTGGTTTCTGTGTAAATTGTCCGGAAAGTCCTGAGACCGTGATGACAGATTTGAAAGAAATAGGCCCAACTTATTATTTTGCACCTCCTGCAATTTATGAAACTGTCTTGACGAAAGTAATGATACGTATGGAAGACGCTGGAAAAATAAAGCGGGTGATGTTTAATTATTTTATGGATCTGGCGAAAACTGTGGGTATACGTATTCTTGATGGGAAAACAGTCTCATTAGCAGAAAGGGTTCTTTACGGAATAGGCAATTTTTTGGTTTATGGTCCATTAAAAAATAATTTAGGTTTAAGCCGTACTCGCTTGGCTTACACTGCAGGAGAAGCTATAGGACCGGAAATTTTTGAATTTTTTCGATCACTTGGAATCAATATAAAACAACTTTATGGACAAACGGAAGCAACTGTTTTTGTCTGTGCTCAGCCAGATGGTGAAGTTAAGGCTGATACGGTAGGAAAAGTTTTTCCTGGGGTTGAATTGCGTCTGGCAGACAACAACGAAGTCTTTTATCGCAGCCCTGGTGTTTTTCATTCTTATTACAAAAATCCCGAATCCACTGCTGAAACTAAAGATCCGGAGGGCTGGGTGGCAACTGGAGATGCTGGATTTTTTGATGATGATGAGCACCTGAAAATTATTGATCGAGCCAAAGATGTTGGGCGTATGAATGACGGAACCATGTTTGCGCCAAAGTATATTGAAAACAAACTAAAATTTTTTCCATTTGTCAAGGAAGTAGTCGCTTTCGGGCATGAAAAAGATTTTGCTTCGGCTTTCATTTGCATCGACATTGAAGCTGTTGGAAACTGGGCAGAACGGCGCAGTTTAGCTTATTCCGGATACACGGACCTTTCTGCAAGAAGTGAAGTTTATGATCTGTTGCAAGAATGTGTTGAAACTGTTAATACCGATTTGGCTCGTGACGAAAAACTACGCGGTTCACAAATTAAAAGATACCTGCTTTTACACAAGGAGCTTGATGCTGATGATGGAGAACTTACTCGTACCCGTAAAGTTCGCAGGAGAATCATAGCAGAAAAATATGGTGAGTTAATAGACGCCTTAGATGATCCTGATCAAACTCACAAAGAAATTGAGTCACAAATGACATTTGAAGATGGTCGTATCGGCACCGTTCACGCAGATTTGCAAATCAGGGAAGCGACACTGATTTAATCTCATGTCAAATAATACTTTAATCATAGCAATAGTATAAAGTGTCCACGGAAAATAACAGTTCTGACATCCTTTTGAGTGTCGATCATATTAGTTTGGCCTTTCGTGGTGTAAAGGCCCTCACGGATATAAATTTTGATATTCGGGAAAAAGAGATCATTGCCATTATCGGACCGAATGGAGCCGGCAAGACTTCGATGCTGAATGTTATCAATGGTTTCTATCATCCTCAGCAGGGCCAAATTCACTTCAAGGGACTTCATCGCAAACAAATGCGTCCACATGAAGCTGCGGTACAGGGGATTGCACGGACCTTTCAGAATGTGGCTCTTTTCAAGGGCATGTCGACGCTGAACAACATCATGGCCGGAAGAAACTTGAAGATGAAAAGAAATTTGTTCTGGCAGGCCTTGTATTATGGACCAGCACGAGATGAGGAAATGGAACATCGGCTTGAAGCTGAAAAGATCATCGACTTCCTTGAAATCCAAGCCATTCGTAAAACTCCTGT
>JAKUUI010000106.1 GCA_022448485.1 SAR324 cluster bacterium | reverse complement strand
AAAAGAGAATTTTGGATGATGAAAATTTTGAACTCCTACTTTATGCCGAAAATCAAAAGTCCGGTAGCAAAAAATATAATGGAATACTTGATGCCTATGCACTTTTGGCGCGTTATAACAAAGAAAAGACTCTAACTGTAAAAGCGCAAATTGACCAGGGATATGCAGCAGAAAAATTAGGTGGATATCGACGTGCGAAAGGATACTATAGAAGGGCTCTAAAAAAAGTGCCTGATAAAAATGTTGATCTGGTACTGCAGCTGGTAGGAGAACTGAAACAGCTTTATGAGCGTTCAAAGGATTACAAGTCTTTGGTCAGTATTTACAAACGTGCATACAGTGCACTCAAGAAAAGTTCACGGCCAAAAAAGGAATATAGAACTTATGCCTACCTAATCGGCTATCATCAGTCATCCCATCTTAAACAAAATAATAAAGCCAGAATTTGGCTGATGCGTTCTGATGGAGGAGGATCTTCACCCCAGGAATTACAGTCCGCATTTTGGGTGGCTAAACTGGACCTCGAAGCAAACAAACCAGAAATGGCTTTAAAACGGCTCAAAGAATTGGCTGGTCGAAAAGTCCCAAAAAATTCCTCACTCTATGTGCAGATCCACTTTGAACTTGGAACCTTATATCATTTAAAGGAAAAATGGAAATCCGCATTACGACATTATCGACTCGTTGCTAAAGCTCGTGCTCCAGCAGAGTTAAAACAATTTCAAAAAGCGGCAAAAGAAAAGGCAAAAGAAATTGACAACTATCTAAAATCTATTCAGTCTTCTCAAGGATGATACAGTTCGTTAAAAAGGAATCGTTTGGAAACTACATTTGTGCTTTTTTCGGCTTTTGCAAACACAGACAAAAACACAACCGACAACTTCTTTGTGTGATTGGCCTGCTAACTCTGTTTGTTGGGGGAATGCCCTTGATCGCCTTTCCACAAAATCTGTCTTCAGCAAATAATTTAACTGTGAGAGGTCAGGTCCGCCTGCCTTCCGACAGGGCAATGCCCGATGAGGGACTGGATGTGGTCCTTTTAAAATTTGTGTTGAGTCCAGAAGGTCAAGTAACTCCTACCGGTCCGCAGGGACGTGATAAAACGGATACCGGTGGTAACTTTGAGTTTGTGAAAGTCAGCCCTGATTTACGCGCAGGCTATCAAATCGGCACGCGTGTAGAAGGTGAATTATACAGTTCTAAAGTATTTTTTATGCAGGCCGGAGAAAAACTGATTAAAATCGATATTATTGTTCCAAGTATTTCTGCAGATGTTGAAAAACTGGAAACCTCTCAAGTTTCACTTGTGATTGAATCTGGATTAGGAGCAATTACAGTAACTGAAATGCTGGTTATTAATAATTCCTCTCCAGACAGAATTGATACCCGGACCAAGTCTCTGGAACAGGTACTCCCCAAAGGCGTTGAAAATTTCCGGATGATAGAAACCAAATCCGGAGCCACGATACAACATCAACTGGAAGCTAATCTTTTAGAAATTGAACATGTTTTTCCAACGGGTAGCACACAAATTATTTATCAATATCGCCTTTCTGCCTGGTTTGGCAGTTTGGAAATGAACAGAGAGTTTAGTCACTCCCTGGAAAAAGTGAGCGTTTTTACACCAGATGGACTTTTGCGAATCAAATCCGACCAGCTAACTTTTTCCGGCCAGCAAAGTTTGCACGACACAGCTTTTCTAAGCTGGAAAAGCAAGGCTTCAGACACGAATCGTTTGAGTTTCAAAATCAGCAACATCCCAGCTCATTCGTTGCAATATACTGGCATTCCAGTAGTAATACTGTTTTTATTGTTTGCAGCAGTAGCATTGTTTTTTCGAACCCGTCTGCTTAACAATATACATTCTGAGAAATCCACTCCCAGAGAAACAACTATTGTTTTAGAACTGCACGCCTGAGCCTTTATGATATTTTTTTTGAATAAAACAAACCCCATGATTTAAGGGGCAGTAATAAAACAGAAACCACGCGATGGATCGTAAAACATAACAGAGTATGAATACCTACCACCCGGTTGTTGAAATTTTAGTGAAGAGCTTTGGAACTTCTCCGGAGTCACTGGAACCTCTGCATGAACAGATGCTGGCCTACCGCGAAAATACGGAAGGATTGAAGGAAGCACTGCTCAAACACAAAGTGACCAGTGAAGCTGCTTTTCAACAGGCATTAGCTTCTTACTATGAATTGGATTACAGAGAGAATTTTGATGATATTGCGGTGGTCAGAGAATTTACTGAGTTCATTCCTATCCGTTATGCCAAAAAAAATGTTTTCTTCCCGCTGAAAAAAGATAGAAACAACCTGGAAGTAGCCATAACAAACCCGGAACTTTCTCATCCTTTGGACGACCTGGCGAGGCATTTCAAGTGTCATATTGAGCCTGTTATTTCACACAAGCAGGCAGTGCTGGATTTGATCAACCGTGCTTATGATGAATCTTCTGCTTCGACTGAAGAAGCCGTTGACCAGCTTGATTCTGAAGAAACGTTTGAAAACATTCTGGCAGTTGAAGAGCCGGAAGATTTGCTGGATGCAACTGATGAAGAGCCCGTAAAACGCCTGGTTAACAGTCTTCTTTGGCAGGCAGCAAAAGATGAGGCCAGTGATGTTCACATTGATCCAACACCCCGTGACAGCATTGTGCGTTACCGAATTGACGGAGTGCTGCAGCAAGTCACTGTTTTCCCCCGCCAGGTACATGTTACGGTGGTTAACCGGATTAAAGTCGTGTCCCGCCTGGATATTGCCCAAAAAGGTCTGCCGCAGGACGGACGCTCAATGGTGCTGATTGCCGGGAGAAAAATTGACATCAGGGTTTCAACTGTTCCGACTGTACATGGTGAAAAAATTGTAATGCGTCTCTTGTATCAAGACGAAAAATTGATGCAGCTGCGTCAGCTCGGTTTGGCAAAATACATTCTTAATCCTTATCAGCGAATGGTTCACAGCAGCGGTGGCATCATCCTCGTCACCGGTCCTACCGGGAGCGGAAAAACCACGACGCTTTATGCCTCACTTGCTGAAATCGATCATGAAGCACGCCACGTGATTACCATTGAAGAACCTGTTGAATACAAACTCTCCGGCTACAGTCAGATCGAAGTTAAGCCCAAACTCGGTTTGACTTTTGCCAACGCCTTACGCTCAGCTTTGCGGCAGGATCCAGATGTGATTATGGTTGGAGAAATGCGTGACACAGAAACCGCACAAATTGCCATTCAATCTGCTTTGACTGGACATCTTGTTTTCAGCACAGTACACACCAACAGTGCTCCTGCTACCATCACCCGCTTGATCGACATGGGAATCGAACCATTCCTCGTTTCATCAACCATAGTCGGAGTACTTGCGCAACGACTGGTACGCCGCATTTGTCCTGATTGCCGAAAAAGCTACCAGCCACATCCTGAACAACTCAGGGAGCTGGGTATAACAGAAAAAAACTTCAGCAAAATAAAAAGAAGTTTCTATCGAGGAGAAGGCTGCGATAAATGCCGCCAAACTGGCTATCGCGGACGGATCGGAATTCATGAATTATTAAAAATTACTGAAGGTCTCAAAAATACTATTCTTAAAAGCAGCGACTCTACAACAATAAAAAAACAAGGTTTGAAAGAAAAAATGATCACATTACGGCGTGATGGTGTAAACAAAATTCTACACGGCTTAACTACTGTAGAGGAGATTCTTTCGATCACATCAGAGTAGAAATTACTCAAAATCAAAAAAACTTATCCTTAGTTGACAAATCAGATTTTTCGTTTTTATACAAAAGTTGCTTTTAGTGTTTCTGCAAATCTATGTTCGCATATTCCGATCCTGAACAATACAAACAGGAAACTCAGTTTTCAATTTTCAGTGGTTCTCCAAAACCGAATTCCGATGTTGCAGAACTGGCAAAAGTTATAAAAAAAGCTCTATTGAAGCAGGGATATAAACCCGAAGCAGCAAAACCACTCGGAATCGCTCCGTTTTCCGCTGTGCATAGAAAGTAATAAAAGAAGATTCATATTTTCCTCATCCCGTTCTCGACAGAATTCTTACCTCAACTTTTAATTAGATTAGCCACTGCCAAATTAATATATTCTTTGTCTGGGAATTAGAAATTTAAGTTGCTTCCTTTTGAAAAAAAAGATACTTTTCATTGATACACAAATATCTTTACATTTTTTCACCAGAGGGTTAGCGTAAATCAGCGATTTGTGAGATCTTTTTCGATTACTTCCGGAAGCCCTTGCCAGTTCGGGAATGATTCCCGGATGGGGCAGATCTTCTACGTTAACACCAAAGGGGAATTTGGATAACCGCAATACTGCTCTGGTGGTGGAAGGCCTGCATAAGTATTTTGGTCTTGACGAAGTCCTTAAAGGCATTTCGCTGGAAGCTCATGAAGGTGATGTAATCGCAATGGTGGGTGCCAGTGGTTCCGGGAAAAGTACCTTTCTACGCTGCATCAACTTGCTGGAGACTCCAACAAGTGGAGAAATTTATGTACGTGGTGAGTTGATTCGTATGAAAAAGAACAGTTCTGGAGTTACTGTTCCGGAGGACATAAAACAGGTCGAACGTATCAGGACTCGACTGGGAATGGTTTTTCAGCAGTTTAATCTTTGGTCTCACATGACCGTTCTGGAAAATGTCATCGAAGCCCCGATTCATGTTCTTAAAATGGCCAAAAAAGAAGCTATTGAACATGCTGAAGCCTTGTTGCACAAGGTCGGCATTCATGATCGGAAAAGTTATTACCCTGCACATCTTTCCGGAGGTCAACAACAGCGAGTAGCAATTGCCCGGGCGCTGGCGATGGAACCGGATATGCTCCTTTTTGACGAGCCGACTTCCGCTCTTGACCCGGAACTGGTGGGAGAAGTGTTGCGCGTGATACGCAATCTTGCCGAAGAAGGGCGCACAATGATCGTGGTTACACACGAAATGGGCTTCGCACAGGAAGTCTCGTCAAGAGTAGTCTTTCTGCACGAAGGGAGTATCGAGGAAGACGGTCCTCCCCGGGAAGTGTTCACGAACCCTTCCTCAGAACGGTTTCGACAGTTTGTATCCAAACATGTCGAGCAATAGAAATTAAGCCATTCAGGCTTAATATGGAAAAATTTTTTGTAAGTTTTTCCAATTTTTTTCATTTTCAAATGGAGAAATTCGATGAAAAAGTTAATTACTATGGCCTTAATGGCCTTGATGACTCTGGGAACCAGTGTTTACGCAAAAGAATGGAAAAAAATTCGAGTTGGTGTTGAGGGTGCTTATCCTCCGTTCAGTGCGGTTGCGCCGGACGGTACACTGGAAGGATTTGATATTGACATTACGTATGCACTATGCGAAGAAATTGGTGCCTACTGCGTTCTGGTTCCACAGGACTGGGACGGTATCATTCCGGCTTTGCTGGCCCGAAAGTATGATGCGATAATCGCATCCATGTCAATCACCGAAGAGCGTAAAAAGAAAGTTGCTTTTTCGGAAAAGTATTACAACACACCTGCCAAGTTCGCCCGCAAAAAAGGCTCCGGAATCTCTATTTCCAAGGCAGGTCTGAAAGGCAAAACCGTTGGTGTTCAGCGTGCAACCACTCACGACAACTTCATTACTGCGGAGTTTGGTGACAGCGTTGAAATCAAGCGATACGGGACTCAGGATGAAGCCTATCTCGACGCGATTGCAGGACGCGTAGACCTGCTGCTGGCAGATTCAATTGCGATGGATGATGGTTTCCTGAAGACCGATAAAGGCAAAGGTTGGGAGTTTGTAGGGCCTGGCTATTCTGATCCAAAATATTTTGGTGTTGG
>JAKUUI010000105.1 GCA_022448485.1 SAR324 cluster bacterium | reverse complement strand
TGCATCATTTATACAAGTTTCATAATCCAGCTGACTTATAATACTAGGTTCTTCCATATAATAATTAGCAAAACTACACAATTCTTCAGCTTTTTCTTTAGACATTCCCATAGAAGCATAGCATACAGTTGTACAGAATATCATATCACTACAAGATATATCTGTTAATGGATCTGCAAGAGTAGCATCTCCAAAATTAGGTACATCTGATGGTATAACTTGTAATCCATTTATATAAGCTGGAGCATATGAATTCATTATTAATTCTACGGCATTTTTAATTTTACCACAATACTGTCCTTTTAAGTAAATCAGCGGTAATGAAACTCTTGGCATAAAGTTGAGAGAATGAGCTGCTATTCAAAAACAATGATGGAGATTTATATGAAAAATGATAGTTGGTTTATATGCAGACGTTTTTATCCTGTTGTTTTCTTGGTTTTCTTTTTGAGTTTAGGTTCAGCATTCGCAAAGCCTGAACCTCCCCCTGAGATGCAGGCTTGGTTGAAAAAAGCAGAATTGGGACCATATGAACCCATCAAAGAAAACTGGGATGCAATTGTTAAAAAGGCCACCGAAGAAGGAGAAGTGATCGTTTATACTTCATCGGGCCGTATCCAAAAACTGGTCAAACCATTTGCGAAGTTCTACCCCGGCATCAAATTGACGGTGCATGACCTTGGTTCCACCAAATCTGTTGTGAAGACCAAACGTGAGCAGCAAGCAGGGATTTACAATGCTGATGTAGTCACTACTGGTAATTCCGGGCAAGTCATTCATGAAATGTTGAACAAGAACCTCCTCGTCAACTATGTCCCACACCATTTCAAAAGCCGTATTCCCAGAGAATACCGGGAGCCTCTTTTAATAAGAGTCAATGAAGCGGTGGTGTTTTTTTACAATATGGAGGCCTTTACCAACGGTTCCCCAGTCACCAACATTTGGGAATTCACTGAATCCCGATTCAAAGGTCGGGTCGGCATGAAAAACCCTATGTCCTCAGGTTCCACCTTAATGGCGGTCATGACTCTGATCCAGCATCCTGAGGAAATGGCCGCTGCATACAAACGTTACAAAGGAGTGGATATCAAACTTTCAGACGGAGTTCCGGATGCCGGATATGAATTTTGGGCACGGATGTTAAAGAATGATATTGTAATTTTTAAATCAGGATCTAAATTAGCCGCAGCATCAGGGAAAAAAGGTCAGAAAAAACCATTGCTCGCTTTTGCCAACATGACCTACATTGCCAGGAACGACTCCAAGGGTTTTGTGAATGCCATAGTTCAGGATCTTGATCCAGTTGCAAAACTGCTCTATCCCACATTCACTGCCATTGCCCGGCAAGCACCCCACCCGAATGCAGCAAAAGTATTTACTGCGTTTGTTCTCGGAAGCACAAAGTTGAACAAGAACTCGAAACTGTCCAAACCCTACACGAAGGGTGCCAGTTCGGATTTGCTTTTGGGCCTTGCTCCTTATTTTGACCCTGGCACAAGAAGCCCGCGGAATGATGTTCCATCACCCGAAGGTGGAGAGGTTTGGGATGAAATGCAGGAATGGCATGTTGATTCATATTTTATGTGGAAACAGGGTGCAAGAATCCGTGATTTCTGGATTCAACATTCGAGCATGTGAGCCTGCTGCAACCCATGGAGCAGATTAAACTAAGAGGCATCAAGAAGTCGTATGGCAAAGAAATGGCCGTGCAGGATGTGGATCTTACGGTCAATCCTGGAGACTTTCTAACCATCCTTGGTCCATCGGGTTGCGGTAAAACAACCCTGCTTCGCGCTATTGCTGGACTTGAAGAACCTGACGAAGGGGAAATCCAGTTTGGTGACAGAATCGTTTTTTCGCGCAAACAAGGTGTGATTATCCCTCCTGAAAACCGAAACGTGGGTTTCATTTTTCAAAGCTATGCCTTGTGGCCTCACATGACGGTTGAGCAAAACGTAACACTTGCTCTTAAAGAAAAAAAACTCAGTAGTGCAGAAGTTGAATCCCGTCTCAAGAACTCTTTGGAAATGGTTCAGTTGGAAACTTACCGCAAACGCTATCCCTCAGAACTGTCAGGGGGACAGCAGCAAAGGGTTGCGGTTTCTCGCCTGATTGCCCTTCAGTCAAAAATTCTTCTGATGGACGAACCGTTGTCCAACTTAGACGCCAAGCTGCGGACTGAAATGCGTGCTGAATTGAAACGCCTTCACCGAGAATTGGAAGCGACAACGGTCTATGTCACTCATGATCAGACCGAAGCCCTGACGCTTTCTGATATTGTCGTGGTCATGAACAAAGGCTTAGTCATGCAAAGTGGGACTCCCTATGATATTTATCATCACCCAGACAATATTTTTGTTGCTGAGTTCATTGGAGATCCCCAAAATAATTTTTTTAAAGGTCAAATCGTCGAAAAAAATGGTCAGCTTCATCTGGACTGCCAGGAGATCGTCTTCCCCATGAAGAATCGGTATTCTTCAAACTCACGAAAGGTCATCGCAACCGTTCGTCCAGAGAACATCAACGTATCTTTTCAGGAGCAGAAAGACTGGTTTAAAGTCACTCTGAAATCAGTTCAGCCGACGGGTGCAAATACGATCCTGCAAGTAAAACTCGGCACCACAAAAATCACCCTATTGCAGCCTGAATTCATCAGGATGAAACTCGGTGAGCCTCTATGGGTTAGTTTTGATCCTGAAAGTTTGAATTTTTTTGACGAAGAAACAGGAAAAAACCTTCACCTCTGAGCATTTTTTCCAATATAAATCACAGTATTTTAATCTAAAACAGGCCACTGATTTGTCCAAGTCTCAACTGACCTACTTTTATTATAAATTAGTCAACCGTCCTCATTTAGTCCTTGGATCAGTTTGTCTATTGATCCTTGGTTTTCTGGTGTTGACGCCATTATTGGAAATCATCAAGGACTCGCTAAGCGTTCAAAGCTACGACATTGCCTATCTGCCTGAGGCAGATATCGGTGAATTCACTCTTTTTCATTACGAACGGGTATTTACGGGGCCGCTTTCCAAAGCCCTATTAATCAATCCTCTGCTCAATAGTATTGGAATCGGCATTTGTGTCACCTTGATTGGGGTCTCCATAGGGACGATCCTCGCGTGGCTGATTGTCAGAACAAATATCCGTTATAAAGGAGTTTTTGGCACCCTAGCTGTAGTGCCCTACATGATGCCTTCCTGGGTCTTGGCATTGGCATGGCTGAGCCTGTTCAAAAACGATCGCATCGGTGGTGCCGAAGGTATCTTCACTTATTTTTTTGGCATCCTTCCCCCCAACTGGATTTCCTATGGTTTTTTCCCGATCGTCGTTTGCCTTTCTCTTCATTATTACGCATATGGCTATCTGCTCATGTCAGGAGCATTGGCAAGTGTCGACTCGGAACTGGAGGATGCTGGTGCTATTTGCGGAATGAATCGCCGTCAAAGGATGCTGCGGATCACCATTCCCTTGCTGCTGCCTGCTCTTGGTTCTGCAATCGTCCTTACGTTCATCAGGATCCTTGGAACCTTTGGTACTCCGGCTCTATTGGGTTTGCCTGTTCGTTTTTATACATTCTCCACCCAGATTTATGCTTCTCTCAATGCGAGTAATAACGGTGATGCATATGTCCTGGCCTTGGTTCTGATTGCCACGGCTATTACTTGCATCTGGATCAACGGCAGGGTTTTAGGGGTACGTAAAAGTTTTGTTACCCTGACGGGAAAAGGGTTTCGATCTCGCGAGATAGATCTGGGGGCCTGGCGCTGGGTGGCAACTTCAGGGGTCGCATTGTTCCTGGCGGCTACCGTTTTTCTGCCACTCATGATCCTTTTGTGGGAATCACTCTTGATTGTTCCAGGAGACTATCATCTGGAAAATTTTACTTTGGAATACTGGATAGGTGATGGAAGCATTGACGAAACCTATGGAGAACCAGGTGTTTTTCAAAGTGATAATATCTTAAGCTCCCTATGGAACAGTATTAAACTCGGTCTGTCTGCGGCCTTCTTCAATGGGATCATTGGTTTGCTTGTGGGTTATGCTGTCGTAAGAGGCCGAGGACATCTACTTTCAAAATGGCTGGAAGGAGTCGCCTTTGCCCCATATATCTTCCCCTCCATCGCTTTTGGAGCAATCTATATTGGAATGTTTTCAACCTCCTGGGGGCCGGTTCCTGCACTCTATGGAACCTTTACCATTTTAGTATTGATCACGGTCGTCAAGAACCTGCCATTTACTTCACGGACAGGCATTGCTGCCATGCTTCAGATTGATAAATCCATTGAAGAAACGGCGAGGGTACAGGGCATCAGATGGATCAAAAGAATGGTACGAATCGTGATTCCATTATCATTCAGTGGATTGGTTTCAGGAATGCTTCTTACTTTCATCACAGCCATGCGTGAACTCTCTCTGATCATACTCTTAATTTCTCCTTCCAACATGGTTCTGACTGGTTTGTTATTCAACTACAACGAGCAAGATATGTCACAGCATGCAGGTGCTGTGACGCTTCTGCTGACGGTTATTATTATCACTGGAAGTATCTTAGCCCGAATGGTCTCAGGAGGTTTTGGACTGAGTGCACTGAAAAATGGATAAGGAGTAGTTTGGAATTATTTCTGATACGACATGCAGAATCCAGAAACAACATCCGTAAAAGTGATCAGGAACGTTTTTCAGATCCAGAACTCACCGACAATGGACGTTTACAGAGCAATCATCTCGCAGAGTTTCTTCAACAAGGACTGCATCTTTCTAGGGTAGAATATGAAGAAAATGAAAAACCATTGGATCAGATCTACTGCAGTGCCATGAAACGATCCCTCGAAACCGTCAATCAGGTTGGTGTTGCAATCGGACTCAAACCAGAGGTATGGATAGATATCCATGAAGTAGGAGGAATCTATGAATTCAACTCTGATCTAACGAAAAAGATTGGACGGTCCGGATTGAATCGAAAACAGATCCATCATACTTTTCCTGAATATATTCTTCCTGAGGCGCTCAACGATCAAGGTTGGTGGAATAAAGATGCCGAAATTCTTTCAGAATTGAATGAGCGCGTGGAAAGGGTCATCAAAACACTGAAGGATAGGGCTGAAGAGAATATTCGTATCGGGATGGTGGCTCATGGTGGGTTTTTCAGCAGTTTCTTATGTGTCTTATTTAATTTAAAACCTGCAGAGGGTACGGCCTTTCAGTCTCATAATTGCAGTATTTCTCGAATTACATTTGAAAAAGATGAAAAGATCACGATTCAATATTTGAATTTTTTTGATTATTTGCCTGAAAACTTAAGAGTCTCCCGTCCCAGATGTGAAATTTGATATTTGAGCTTTAGTTATTAAGCTCCTTCTATGACAAACAGAAAACGATCAGCGCCTCCATCGAGTTTTTTCAGGGCTGCTTGATAGTCCTCACTATTGTATGCATTCTTAGCTGCCTCCACACTTTCAAATTCTAATATGACGGCTCTCTCAGGCGGAATCCCTTCAATTTGGGTAATATTTGCACTTCTTGCCAGTGCTTTCTTCCCACCGTTAGCCATCATGGCTGGAAGGGCATCTACTGCATATTTTTGAAGTTTCTCTTGATCGATTATTTTGTTGTAAATTCCTACAAGGTAAGCATTTGCCATATTGATTCTCCTTTCTTAATCCTGAAAAATAAAAAATCGTACTATTTTGCCGCAATCCTCCCAAGGCAAAATTTCTCAGCCTTTTGTTTGCAAAGGTTAACGGAAAGGACGTTCTACGGGGTCTCTACACTTACAAATTTATCTTTTTGACAGTAAATTCACGTATATGTAACACCAATAGATTTGTTTTACAAGAAAGTAGGG
>JAKUUI010000104.1 GCA_022448485.1 SAR324 cluster bacterium | reverse complement strand
AATTAGGAATGGTTTGTCCAGACCGAGGCGTTTTTCTTCTGCTCGTATGTCTTCAACGGTAATGTTCTGACCCTGGGTGTTCTTGAAGGCAATGTAACGTTCAGCACAGTTTCCAGGCACCATTTCCATCAACGAGAAGACGATGAATGATACCAGGAGCAGTGTGAATAATGACATCACCGCCCGCATCAAGGTGAACTGAAAGAACTTTACCATTAAAGCAGGAGGGTTAGCTAATAAAGGACCTGGCGAATGGAGCGCCAGGTCCGTTTTCTAGATGCAACAAACTTTACTCGTCCAGGTACCACTGAGTGGCCCGGTAAGGGTAGGTTCGGTAGAACTCGTAAGCATGAAAAACGAACTCCTTGAAGTTCTTCAACGCATTTCGATGATAAATTGGAGCCGGTGCTTGAACAATTCCGATAAAGAGCAGGTTGCCTGTCATGTTCTCTACCATTCTCGCACCTGCCGCATTAAATTTAGCTGAACCGAAAGCGGCAGACTGAAAAGTATTGATGTCATCCACCAGTTGCATTACGAAAGCCGGTGGCTTTACCCCCTTGCTTCCGTTGGTGTCTATATACTCGGCCCAGAGCATCCCAGTTCTATGGGAAAAATAGTCACCGAAAGGTGGAACCCAAAGCTCATTATTACCACGAATAATAGATAGAGGCTGGCTCTTGCGCCACATCATTACATCAAGTTGATTGGCTGATTGTGCGGAACGGTACTCATCAGGAGTAACTTCCTTGACCGTGTTCTTGATACCTACTTCGGACCAGTGTTGCCCTACCATCTCTACTAGTTTTCCTGAAATACCTTGTTGCGAGAACTGTATGTTCAGAACCAGCTTGTTTCCATTTGGAAGTTCTCTGAATCCGTCACCGTCTTTATCAACCATGCCAATTTCATTCAGTAGCGACTTAGCCATACCAGGATCGTACTGAATCATGTAGCTTTCCCACTTCTTGTCCGCAAAAGGAGGAAGTGGTGAAAATCCAACATACTGTTTGGGTTTTGCCAGTCCAAAAAATGGTCCCTGGTTGATTTCTTCACGGTTGATTGCAACCGACATGGCCTTGCGGAAACGCAGATCACCAAAAACCTTTCGTTTTGCAAGATTGGCAGAGGTTACGTTAAACGACATATTATGAAGGGTTATCTCTGGCTTAAGGTCGATCTTGTATTTCCCTTTCTCCTGACCATCCATCAGGATCGGTGCCATAGGAAGCTGCAGGGACTGAGCCTTGTAATCTGCTTCAGCGTTGACCAGTTTGAGAATCCGAATTTCGTTGTCGTTGATGTAAACCTCGTCCTGTTCACTCATGTATGGCAGTTGATTACCCTGAGTATCAACGATATGGAAGTATGGGTTGGCTACAAGATGCCGACCTTCCGTAGTGTCAGTGATATAGATATGACTTTCTAGCGTCGGAATGACGTCTGCTGGCAGTTTAGCAACCTTATCCGGTGAATTCAGCAGGGGAGACGGAGTGTCGGTCCAGTCTGAATTGCCGAAGTAGGCCTTGATGACCGCGAGACCATTCTCGAATCCAGCCTGCTTGGCAAGCTTGTCCGCATCCGGATTGAGTTCAGGATGATACGGGGCAAGAAAATGCTTGGGCTGAAAACCTTGTGCGAAGGATGATGCAAAATGAGCCAAAAGACCAGGTTTAGGCGCAGGTAAAATGAACTTCACAGTTGTTTTATTGATGACCTTTACCTCCATCGGCTTGCCGGCGACCAGCACATAATCCTTCGGCTTCTGCATAACCAATGGAGAAAGTGCGAGATGGTCGTACCAGAATTTAACGTCCTCGGCGGTAAAAGGAGCTCCATCCGACCACTTGTGTCCCTTTCGTAGGTAGAAGGTCACTTCCGTGAAATCACTGTTCCACTTCCAGTCCTTGGCAATGTTCGGCACAATTGTCTGAAGATCATCGGAGTAACGTACGAGGTTTACGTGGCGCACAGACAGAAAGTCCGAAGTTCCCGCCTCAGTGGCGTTCGACAGAACATCCAGCGTACCGCCATATTTGCCGATTGAGTGATAGGGTGCATAAACCAGTGGTTCTGATGGCAACCGATTTTCAACAGAAGGAACACTGCTGGGATTGCCCCGGATTTTTGCATTTAGTTTGGCGATATCGGGATTTCCCCGAAATGTCAGTTTACAGCCCGCATTTCTCTCGAACTCACTAAGTTCAAACTGCTGCGGATACTTACCAGCCTTGACTCCTTTCATATCTGCAACTGTCGATGCCGGACATCCAGCCCAGACAGTATTTGCTACTAATAGCATCAAAGTGGAAGCGGCTACAAGACCCACACCCACCATAGTTTTTTTCTTCAAATAAAGCATACTGATCTCTCCATATGATTGATTGAACCAGATATTTCTGCAAACTGACCCACATGACCAGTAGCAGGAAATACAATGGACAATCCTGATCTGGTACTCAGAAAGGCCACAGCTGACAAAAGTCAAAAAAATATCACAAACTTTTTTATGAATTAAATTAATTATTCTGATTTTTTTGACACCAGCATAAACGTAAAGAGAATAAGAATAAAAAGCAAGGGGAAATTTTCATGTTCTTTCTCCAGGTGCCCAGATCTCCCCTTATGAATTCAATGTTACGGATTTCATTATCATGTTTAACAGAGTTAGATCCCAATGAACCTTGTTCCAAGAAAAAGTTTTTTAGCTAAGAACTACTACACCTTGATCTTGCTACAGTTCCAGTTTCTGCAATAGTTTTGGTGAACTTTCTGCTAGTAATCGGCTGGTAGATTGGTTTTTCGTTATCTTCATTTTCTCCCCTAAAAAAGGGATGAAGTGTTTTTTCGGTCTACAACAGTTGAAACCAAAATCATTTTCCAGACTTTAGCAACTAAGAAAATTTCTGGATCTCTTTTACATTTGTGAATCTGGACATTTTAATATACAATTCCACAACAAATGGGACTGCAAGTCTCATTTCTGGAATTGTGAAGTTAAGTTCTCGCACTATCTATAAAACAAGTCAAGGGAAATAATATGAAAAAAATATTTTTCGATAAAGGTTCATCCATGCACCGTATTCTTGCCATATTAGAACAAGTGGTAAGCTAAGATAGGCCTATCACGCCCACAGAAATTAATGACAATTTGAATCTACCCAAAGCCACTATTCATCGACTTTTTACAACACTGGAAGATGAACTTTTATTACAACGTGAAATCGACGGTAAACGTTTTTTACCAGGAAGCCGACTGAGAAAAATGGCTTTAGGCGTTTTGTGCAATGAACATTTTCGAACCGAAAGGCATGCTATATTAATGCGACTCTCTGGTGATGTTGAAGAGACCTGCAACATTTCAATTCCAGATTGAAGTCAAATGAGATATTTAGACCGTGCAGAAACCCACTGGCCTTTACGCATGCAGCTTCCAATCGGGACAAAGGTTCCTCTGCACTGTACCTCCGGAGGGAAACTTTTTCTCAGTCTGCTTCCCAAAGAACAACTTTCCAGTTTGATTGGCAATTTAAATTTAGAGCAAAAAACTGTGAATACACTGACTTCCAGAAAAACACTGGAGAAAGCTTTGGAAAAAATCAGGAAAGAACAAGTTGGAACAGATAACCAGGAATTTATTGAGGGCATGGTCTGTGTTGCCGTGCCAATTTTCGACAGACGAAAGCGCTTATTTGCCACTTTGTCCATACATGCCCCAAGCTCCAGAATGTCTCTTGAAGAGCTTTCACGTCATGTGCCCCGTTTGCAGAAAGCTTCTCATGACTTGACCTTGATTACAGATCCCGGAGACAATTAGTCTGTTTTTTGCCAATAAGCAAAAAAATCTTTAGAACGAGTGGCTCCCACTAAAACTCTGTGCCTTGGCGCCTCAGTTACTTATTACCTAAATACCTTACATCTATTGCCTTTATTAAATTTCATTATTTACGAAGATGAAAAAACAATACGGAGCAATTATACTTGCGGGCGGACTGTCATCACGCATGGGGCAGGATAAAGCGAGCCTTGAAATAGAGGGCCAAACTTTGCTTGAGAGATTGTTGCTGATCTTGTATCCGCTAGTGGCTGAAACTGTAGTTATTCGGGCACCGGGACAGTCAATGCCACACCTTTCTCAGGAATTACAAGACTGGGTCAGGGTTGGCTGGGATTCTGTAACAGCACAAGGCCCGCTACAGGGTATTGTTGACGCCCTGCCTCTTTTGAGTTCAGAAATAGACAAGGTATTCCTTTTAACCTGTGATTTACCGTATTTAACAGGAGAGTGGCTGGAGACTTTGCGTGACATAATGACAGACGAATATGATCTTGTCTGCACAGAAGAAGATAACATCACAAATCCGCTTTTGGCTCTTTATAGGCGTCCTGTTCTGGAGCCCGCCGCAAAACTACTTGCCGAAGGTAAACGACGCCCTTTTTTACTTTGGGAAGGATGGCGCATGGCTCGTCTTTCAGCACCGGAAGAAACTCCCTGGATTTGTCAGGATGTGAACACTCCTGATGATTATAAAAAAGCACAAAGATTTTTTCATGAAAGGGAATAATGATTGATTTATATACCAGTCCCACTCCAAACGGTTACAAAGTTTCAATTTTATTAGAAGAACTAAAACTGCCCTACAATGTCATCTTTGTTGACCTGGAGAAAAAAGAACAAAAAAAAACTGGGTATCTCAAGCTCAATCCAAACGGCAGGATTCCGACTATTGTAGATCATGACAATGATGATTTTACCGTTTTTGAATCCGGAGCAATCTTGATTTATCTTGCCGAGAAATCCGGACAGTTTCTGCCTTCTGATAACAAAGGACGCTCTGTGGTACTGCAGTGGCTAATGTTTCAAATGGGCGGAGTAGGGCCGATGCAAGGGCAGGCACATGTGTTTTATCGTTACGCTCCAAAAAAAATTAAATATGCTATCGAGCGCTACCAAAGAGAAACCATGCGGCTTTACACAGTGCTGGACACACAACTTGAAGATCATGATTATCTTGCTGGAAATTTTTCCATTGCAGACATTGCTGCATGGCCCTGGGTTCGGAGTTTTCGATGGGCAGGTTTGGATATTGAAGAGCTTCCGCATTTACAACACTGGCTTGATGTTTTGGCAGAACGTCCGGCTTTTCAGCGTGGAATTGAAGTACCCTACAAGATAGATCGAAGTAAAATGACAGCAAAACAAGCGCAAGAAAAAGGAAGTAAAATATTGATATAAAAAAATACTAACCATGTCCTCCCCACTACTTTCTGTAAAAGATCTGTCAATTGATTTCACTCAAGACGAACGTGTAACACGTGCAGTCACCAATGCCTCGCTGGATTTATACAGTGGTGAAACTCTGGCTTTAGTCGGAGAAAGCGGATCCGGCAAGTCCGTTACAGCGCATTCAATACTACGTTTGCTACCGGGTTCTGCATCTCATCCGAATGGACATATTGAATTTGAAGGCGAAAATTTACTCCAGGTCTCTGAAGCTAAAATCAGGGGTGTCAGGGGTAACCGAATCGGGATGATTTTTCAGGAACCTATGAGTTCCCTAAACCCGCTACACACTATCGAAAAACAAATTAATGAAGTCTTGTATGTACATCAGGGGTTTCGTCAAAAACAAGCACGTGAGCGAACACTGGAACTGCTGGAAATGGTGGAAATTCAAAATGCGAAAAAACGTTTGAGTGCATTTCCACATGAGTTAAGTGGAGGACAGAGACAAAGAGTGATGATTGCCATGGCACTGGCCAACAAGCCTGATTTACTGATTGCAGATGAGCCAACAACTGCACTCGATGTTACTGTACAAGCACAAGTGCTCCAACTTCTTGGACAGCTCC
>JAKUUI010000103.1 GCA_022448485.1 SAR324 cluster bacterium | reverse complement strand
ATCCGGCCAATTCCATGTTGTCCACCCAATTCATTTAGATACGTTAGCAACTTTGCAGGAGAATATTCTTTTCCATCAACCGCTATTGGATTCCCTTTGTTAAATTCAATCAGTATTTCCTGAGACTCATCTGCTGCATCTTGTGGTGACTGCGACAATTGAAACATTTCCTGAAGCGGAGGTTGCCACGGATCTTCCAGCATACCAGATTCAAAACTGATATGCATAAGATTTTCATCTGAACTCCAAGGCTGTTCTTTGGAGGCCTTGACAGGAATGCCGTATTTACCTGCATAGGCCAATAATTCGGTGCGTCCGGGATATTTTTGATAAAACTCAGGAATTTTCCAGGGTGCCACTACACGGATGTTGGGATTGAGTGCGTAATAGCTTAACTCAAAACGAACCTGATCATTACCTTTTCCAGTTGCACCATGAGAAACTGCAACAGCTCCTTCTTGCTCTGCAACTTCAATCTGCTTCTTGGAAATCAAAGGCCGCGCTAAAGAAGTCCCCAGTAAATAGGTTCCTTCATAAAGTGCATTCCATTGAATGGAGGGAAACACATAATCTTGAACAAATTCTTCTTCAACATTTTCGATCAAAACTTTTGACGCACCGGCTTTTTTCCCTTTTTCGAGGATGACATCCAAATCTTCAACTTTTTGCCCTAAATCAAGACAAAGCGCAATGACTTCATATCCTTGTTGATTGAGCCAATGGACAAGAACGGAAGTATCCAATCCGCCGGAATAAGCTAAAACTAGTTTTTCTTTATTCATAATCAGTTTAATTGTGTTTCAGAAACTTGAGTAAGCGGAGCCTCTTCAGGTTCATCGTATATACTGGGATATTTCTCCGGATCTGCAGGCTTTGTGCGGATCACTTTGAGAGCAACCGGTCCTTTTTTACCGGGCCCGACCTCAAATTCAACACGATCCCCCAGATTGAGATAACGAAAACCAGCCTGTTGTATTTCCGACTGATGGACAAAAAGGTCATCTCCGGTGTCCTGTTCGATGAAACCAAAACCCTTATTTGGATTAAACCACTTGACTGTCCCGTCACGTCGAACACCTTCTTCATAAGTGATCGGTTTTTTAACCTGCAGACCTAGCGCCAGTACCAGGCCCATGACGGAAAAAACTGCTAAAACAAGTAAGGTGTTTTCATTAAAGATTAATTCGTTTTTTTTCTGATCCCAAAGTATATAGAGCAGCCCCAGCATCACTGCAGTTTGAACTGCAATTATTGCAAGCAAAAATTTGTTGTTCATGTTTTTTTAATGTTTGCATTTGTTTATTTGATTATAAATCCACTGCAGTCAATTATGTTATTTTTTTTCTCGCAGCGGTAATAATGTTTAGCCGGTTTGTTCAGACAGCCAACGCTCTGCGTCAATGGCGGCCATACATCCGGTACCAGCTGCAGTCACAGCTTGGCGATAAACATGGTCCTGAACATCGCCTGAAGCAAAAACGCCCTCGACAGACGTATATGTCGTGCCAGGCGTGACTTTCAGATAACCGTTTTCGTCCAAATCCAACTGGTCTTTGAATAAATTTGTATTTGGAGTGTGTCCAATCGCAATGAACAATCCTGTGAGAGGATGTTCTGTAACTTTATCTGTTTTAACGTTCCGCACTTTCAGGGAGGTCATTCCGTCCAAGTGGTTGCCAACCACTTCTTCAACAACAGTTTCCCAAAAAATTGAGATTTTTTCGTGTTCCACAGCACGTGTCTGCATTATTTTACTGCCCCGAAATTCATCACGTCGATGAATCAAGGTGACACTTTTACAGATATTTGCCAAATACAGAGCTTCTTCCAGAGCAGTATCTCCCCCGCCGACAACCGCAACATCCTGACCGCGGAAGAAAAATCCGTCACAGGTTGCACAGGCTGAAACACCCCTGCCGCTGTATTCTTTTTCCGAATCCATTCCCAGCCAGCGTGCAGAAGCACCTGTCGAAATAATCAGTGAATCGCAAGTAAGAGTGTCCTTGTTCTCCAAAGTGAGTTTAAATGGACGCTGGGACAAATCAGCATCTATTGCATCTCCAGTATAAAATTCGGTGTCAAAACGTGCAGCCTGGGCCTTAAGGAGATCCATCATTTCAGGACCCTTTATTCCTTCGGGGAAACCAGGATAATTCTCCACATCTGTTGTGATCATTAATTGACCTCCGGCTTCTCGTCCGGAGACCACAACAGGATTTAAGTTAGCTCTTGCGGCATAAATTGCTGCAGTCAATCCAGCTGTTCCGGAGCCTAAAATAACAAGTTTGTGGTGTTGGGTTTTTGCTGACATTTCTGATTTTTTTTGAGAGGAACAGTATCAGTGAAGAATGGAACGATTCCCATATCGCAACTTGGATTGTTCTTTATGTTTTTGTATCACAAAATGATTTTTCATTCAGATAACACACCTAAATTATTCTACCACTCAGGAACACTGCAGGATCAAGTCAATTCACTTTTAGAGAAAATTATCTGTCTCTCTTCCACCTTAAATATCATTCGAATGTATAATTTTGCCTGAGAAACTGATTAAATAAGGAGAGCTTAATTTGTATGTCAGTTGAAAAAGAGAACCGTTAAAATCATTGACTGTATTAGCTTAATCTTTCAATGCCTCAACCGTTTTTCCAGCTCCTGCAGAGAGAATTCTACCAGCATGGGGGCTTCCTTGATGGAAGACATCGGGCTACCCAATTCTTCCCATTGCGCCAGTAAACACTCCATTTCAGACTGCGTAAGTTCCTGCTCTGAAAACATGGAACCATGCTTTGCAACTACCTGACATACGTCTTTTAAAATTTCATCGCCTTGACCACGCTTGCCGAACAGAACCAGGCGGTCGAGGATTTCCCTTATCACTTTTTCTACTTGATCTTCATTCAAACATTCCGGAATTGTATTCACTGCAAAGGTACTTCCGCCAAAAGGGCTGACTGCAAAACCGGAGAGGGCTAATAGTTCCATAGATTGTTCCAGCAAGACTGATTCCTGAGGTGAGAGTTCCAATAAAAGTGATGCTTTAAAAGTCTGAACCGACACTTCTTTTTTTTGAAGTACCTCCACATAAATATCGTAAAGCAAACGTTCATGTAGGGCACGTTGATCTATCAACACCAGCCCCGCATCATTTTCTGCAATAATGTACTTCTTCCTAAACTGTCCCAGCACATGAATTTTTTTTGGGGATTCCGGAAGAGGTTCAATCAGACGAAGATTGCGTACATCATTTACCTCAGCAAAGCCCGTGTCTACCGGTCCGGAGAGTGATGAAACAGTAGTCCCCTGAATTTCATTATGGCTTTTGAGACTTTCCCGAACAGGTTTTGTTTGGACAGTTCGATTTTCCTGAAGGAAGGTGGTTTTTCTTCTTGAAGCTGTTGATTTTAGAGAACCTCGCGGCGGAAGTTCTCTTGCTTCTTTTGTATGGACGGTTTTCCTTGCACCGGGTGTATCTCCTGAGTGGAATTCTTCCAAAGGCAGGGAATCTTCCATCGGCAGTTCAATTTGTCCGGAAATCTCAGTGCGTGACATTTGCACATGTGAATGTTCACGACCAAAAAACCTTCGGCTGGCACCTTCTTTCAAGGCACGGGAAATTTGATCTGATAAAATAGTGTGGACCAGCTGATTGTTGCGGAATCGGATTTCTGTCTTTGCCGGATGCACATTGACATCAATTTCAGACGGATCTATATGCAGATTGAGAAAGAAAACCGGATGCTGTCCTTTTCCCAAAAAAGTTCCGTAACCGTCATAAATCCCATGATTGATAGACGGTGATTTGATATTCCGCTCATTCACGAAAATATACTGCCAGCGTCTACTCGTCCGTGGTTTTGAAGGGAATGAAATGAATCCGGAAAACTGCAGATATGTTTCTTCATGGTTTACGGTCATCAAAATTTCCTTAAAGTCTTCACCAAAAAGCTGCTGGATGCGTGTTTTCAGATCCTGTCCGCCAGACAGATTGAGCAGCATTTGCCGATTGTGAGTCAAACGAAAACAAATGTGCGGATGAGCCAGGGACTTTTGTACTATATGCTGCTGAATGTGCTGAAGTTCAGTGGCAGTAGTTTTTAAAAATTTCAAGCGGGCTGGTGTATTGTAAAAAAGCCTCTCAACTGTGACTTTTGTCCCTTTCGGGAACCCAATTTTGCCGACTTGCTCCAGACAACCTCCTTTAATAAATATTCTTGTAGCCCCATGACTTTCATCGTTACAAGTCAGGATTTCAAAATGAGAAACTGCCGCAATTGATGCCAGAGCCTCTCCACGAAACCCCAATGTCCTGATCCTAAATAAATCCTCTTCATCAATTATTTTGCTTGTTGCATGCCTTTCAACCGCAAGCTGAGCGTTAGATTCGTTCATACCGCAACCGTTGTCGAGAATAGAAATCAAATCCTTGCCGCCGTTTTTTATGCTAACCTGAACCTCAGTTGCACCGGCATCAATTGCATTCTCTAACAGTTCCTTGACCACCGAAGCTGGACGTTCAACAACCTCGCCCGCGGCAATTTTATTGATTAGTGATTCCGGAAGAATCTTGACTTTATTTTCAGTAAAAGAGGTTTGAGTCATTTTTTATTGGCAACTTTATTGAAAATGGAGTAAGCATTTTAGTATAAAATTTGGTGAAGAATTTTTTGTTTTTGTTTTTTTCGACATCGTAGCTTAAAGAAACCATCGACGCAAGATAGACTCGCAAGTTTTTCTCGAGTCAACTTTTTGTTTTTCATCAAATTTCGTACTCATCAATTGCTGATGGGTAAGTTTTACACATGATTGGCGAGTTGACCAAGACGGTGTGTAATTTTCTCTAATCTAAACAAGAAAGGAACGAATATGCGACTAAAAACTTTATTTTACGGACTCCTGATGGGCCTGATTGCTTTTGCGCCTATGGCCGTAATGGCAGACGAAAAGGCAACACTTCGGTTCATCCTCACCGGTGATCACTATGAGCTACCTCCAAAGAATGGGCGAGGTGGCTATGCAAAGTTGGCCAGTGTGGTTCGGCAGGAAAAAGTTGGAGAAAAACATTCCATCTTCGTTCATGCTGGAGATGCATATTCACCGTCCTTGCTCTCAAGTATGGACAAAGGCAAGAGTACGGTAGACATGCTGAATGCAGTCGGTGTCGACTACATGGTACTCGGCAACCACGAATGGGATTTCGGTCCTAAAATACTACGTGAACGCATCTGGCAGTCAAACTTCCCTATACTGGCCAGCAATGCCAAGGATAAAGATGGTCTCCCCATAGACGGTACTGTACGCACTGCGATGGTCAACGTTGGTTCATTCCGAGTCGGAATCATGGGGCTTATCACTACAAACACAAAAGAAATCTCTACCCCTGGTACCGACGAATTTCTTCCTGTGTTGGACACTGCCAATGATTTGGCCAAGGAACTGAAAGGACAGGGTGCAAATCTTATAGTAGCTTTGGCACATCTTGATTTTGCAGAAGACCTAGAACTGGTCCGCAGTGATATAGTGGATGTAGTGCTTTCAGGACACGATCACTATTATATAGCCTGGGACAATGATAAAGTCGTTTGGATGGACTCTGGAGAAAACTCAGAAAAAGTGGGTGTAATGGACGTTCACATGAGATCCTTCATGAAGCGCGGGAAAAAACGGTTCGATTGGGAAGCAGAAATGCGCTTTGTGGATACAATAAATGTCCTTGAAGATGCTGCGATTGCCTCAAAGGTAAAAGAGTATGATAAGTTTTTAAGTCAAGAACTTGATATTGAAATCGGTAAAACAAACACTGAACTCGACAGCCGTAGAAATACTGTACGTACCAGAGAAGCAGCGATTGGGAATTTGATAGCAGACGCAACGCGTGATGGAGTCAATGCAGACATTGCGATAGCAAATGGTGGAGGAATCCGGGCTAAGAAGATATATGCTCCTAATACCATG
>JAKUUI010000102.1 GCA_022448485.1 SAR324 cluster bacterium | reverse complement strand
AGATGTACGGGTGATTGCAGCATCTAACTCGGATTTGCAGGAAATGTGTGACCAGGGTTTGTTCCGCAAAGATCTTTATTACCGACTCAGTGTATTCCCTCTTGAAATTCCTTCTCTTCAGCAGCGTTCTGAAGACATTCCAGACTGGATTTACTATCTGCTTGACTGGTTTAACAAGCATTATTTTAAAGATATCCAGGATGTTGAACCTATTGTGGTAAAGGCGCTTCAGGAATATGCATGGCCTGGCAATATCCGTGAATTGGAAAATGTAATTGAGCGTGCCTATATTCTGGAAACTACATCTGTTCTCAGGGCGGAGAGCTTTCCGCAGGAACTTTTTTCCGGAATAAATAATTCTTCAAAAGTTGCGATGGATTTAACTCAGCCTCTGGCGGAAGTCCGTCGTCAGGGAGTGGAACATCTGGAACGAAATTATCTAAAGGAATTATTAACAGAACACAAAGGACGTATTAACCGTGCTTCCGAAACTGCAGGCATCACAACGAGACAACTTCACAAACTTCTTACCAAGCATGGAATCCGCAAGGAAGATTTTAAAGAGCCCCCAATATGTGACCACATAATAAAATTGTTTCCTGCCCAGAGAATTAAATATCTCTTTATCTCTTTAAAAATTTAAGAATATAGTGTTTATTTCAAATACTTACCGTGGCTAAACTCAATTATTTCAGAGATAAAACTGTTTCAGTATATAATCATAAAACCAGCTGAAGTTTTTAATTCAATAGAAGACTATTCCACCTTATAATTTGAATCGGAGTATTGATCCGTAAGTTTCAGGCGCTGAATTTTACCTGAGGGACCTTTTGGTAGTTCATTCAGGAAAAAGTAGTTAGTTGGAGATCTATATTCTCCTACGGCATCCAAACATAGTTTTCTCAGTTCAGATTCAGGAACATTTTCCCCAGGACGCGGAGCTATGGCAGCGGCAACCGTTTGCCCGTAATGAACATCCGGCAGCGGAAAAGCTGCGGCTTCCAAAACACTTTCGTGTCGGTAAAGCACATCATCAATTTCACGCGGAGCAATATTTTCTCCGCCTTTGATTATGAGTTCCTTGACTCGACCGGTGATAAAAACGTAGCCGTCCTGATCCATCTTCCCTAGATCTCCGGTACGATACCAGCCGTCCGGAGTGTGTGCTTCACGGGTGGCTTCAGGATTCTTGAGATATCCTTGCATCACATTCTGGCCTCTGACTTGAACCTCGCTCTCTTCTCCAGCAGCTACTTCCTTTCCCTCAGCGTTCGCAATTCTCACCTCATTGCCGTAAGCAATTCCGACCGAGCCAAGTTTATGCAACGCCGGATCAAGTGGATTGGAAAGCAACGGACACGATGTTTCCGTGATTCCCATAGTTTCAACAATGCTGATCCCGAACCGGTTTTCAAATGCTTTGTGTAACGCCGGAGGTAAGGGAGCTGAAGCCGAGCGTCCAAAACGAACGTGCCCCAGTTGAGATTTTAATTTTGCGTTTTCCTCCGTATTCAACAAATAGGAGAGAATTGTTGGAACAACGCTGAACCAAGTGCATTTCCATGAAACAATCCACTGCCAAAATTTTGAAACCTGAAAATTGTTAGGCATCACCAATTCGGACCCGCTTACCAGTGTTCCCATTACGGAAACTACTTGAGCGTTTATGTGGCAGAGTGGCAAAACGCATAAACATCTGTCTTCTGAAGTCAATTCATGGGCCACTTCCGTGTTCCAACCACCGTGAAGCAAGCTCTCATGAGTGAGGATCACTCCCTTGGGTCGGCCAGTGGTTCCTGAAGTGTAAATCAGCATGGCCACATCTCCCGGACGAGGAGCAGTGGCTAATAATTTTTCGTTCGTGCCAATTACCCCCCAATCTGGTCCATTGTCCGGATGTGTCGGAATCATTTGAGGTGTTTTGGAAAGTTTCGAAAGTGCTTTCTCCAGTAAATTCTCATGTTGGGGTGCTACGAAAAGAGTTGTTGTTTCAGAATGATCCAGCACATAAGCTAAAATGTCCGGCCCAGCCAAAGGATTTGCCAACAAAACTTGTAAACCACCGTACATTCCACCCAAAAAAAATTCCAGAGCGGCCTGCCCGTTGCCGAGCAAACCTGTTACCGGAACTCCAGACGGCAATTTTAAACCAGTAAGATGGCCGGCTATTGCCTGAACCCGAACTTGAAATTCGCTCCAAGTGTGGCTTATACCGGTTTCAGGATAGGCCACAAACGTCTGATCCGGAGATTTATCAGCATGGTAATCAATCAAACTGCGAATGGTTTGTCCTGTGGGATTCATGTTTTATTGTGATTTCATTAGTAGTAAATTTAGCGATTTGGGGTTTATTTATAACGACCATGTTTGGCCCAAAATTCACCAAAAATTTCCTCGTCGCTCGGTTCGACTGGAGTAATGGGGCGCACGATGCGGACAATGTTCAGATAGTGGCGATAGTTTAGATTGTCGCTGACACTGTTGTCGCCCCAAGTACCGCAACCCATCGAAAGCGAGAACGGCATTCCGTTATCAAAATTTCCTCCTGTGGCGAAACAATGCGCTTGGTTTACAATCACACGGCAAGCAGGCAGGCTCAGTCCCATTTTCAGAGGGCGTGATTCGTCTTGAGAGTGCAAACCCACTGAATGGCCTTTACCCTGATAATCGTATACCTTACGTACTTGTTGGCACGCCGCTTCAAAATTTGAGGCACGATACACGGTCAGCACCGGGCAGAGTTTTTCACCGGAAAAAGGATATTCGCACCCTGTTCCAGTCTCCTCGACCATCAGTATTTTGACTTGATTCATTTCTGGTCGCTGAAGTTCGATTGCTCCCGCAATTACCTGAGCCGACTTTGCGATCAAATCTGGGTTTAGTCTTCCTTGCATCCATAAAGTATTTTGCAGTTTTTGTTTTTCCACTGGATTCAGCAAGGTGCCACCCTCAGCTTCCAGCGCAGCAATTGTTTTATCAAAAACAGCATCCACTATTACTATGCTATTTTCGGAAGAACAACTGGTCGCGTTGTCAAATGTTTTGGAAGCCGTAATTTTTTGAGCGGCGGAAATGATATCAGCGGTTTCGTCAATGACCGATGAAACATTACCAGCTCCAACTCCAATCGCAGGAGTACCACTGCTATAGGCGGCACGTACGTTATTTTGGGAACCAGTCACTACTACGAGATCAACCAATTGCATTAGTTCTTGAGTATCATACTTGCTGACTGGAGTTGGTAGTTTTTGTATTAGATGTTCAGGATGTCCTAAACTGAGTAATACTTTTTGCAGCAAATCCACAACTCGCTGACAGACAGCGTCTCCTTTTGGCGAAGGAGCAAGGATTATAGCGTTTCGGCCCTTGATAGCGTTAAGGGTTTTGTTGAGCGGTGTAGCGATGGGATTGGTCGAGGGAGTCACTGCGCCCACGACACCGACGGGCCGGGCAATTTCCACCAACCCTTGTTTCGGGAGTTCCCGGATAATTCCGGCGGAAGGTGCGTTTTTCAAATCTCGCAACAAGCCCAGTGTCTTTCGATGGTTCTTGATAATTTTGTCTTCCACATCTCCTAATCCGGTATCCCGGACTGCCTGTTCCGCAAGAGAATGGTTTGTTTCCGGCTCAAGAATTGCCCACGCCAAACCGACGACCAATTCATCAACAACTTCCTGTCCTGACAGTTCGAATTGTGCCTGTGCTGTTCGAGCCTGGATGACAACTTTTTCAACTGGGGATTGAGACATTTTTAGCTTTCAATAAATCTTTGGACTACTTAGAGAATCATACGGAGTTTTTTGACATATTTAGAGGTCTTTGAGCAATTCTTCAAGATATTTTTGGTGTTCTGTATACATTTTTTCCACCTGATCGAGAGGAAACACGCGCATGGAGGATCCCCCAGCCTTCTTTACATTTCCCAGACTGTCTACAGAGCACACATACTTTTCAACGAATGCTTGCTGGAAAAATAATTTGGCAACTGCTTCCCCTTAATTCATCATTTTAAAATGCGTTAAAAGTTATGAAGGTGCCGAGCAAAATTAGACACACAAAGAAAAACTTACTAAAAACTGCCTCTGAAACCCTTTGTCTAATTAACTGCCCCATCATCATTCCAAGAATTGCGGGGACAACAGCCATAACAGACCAAACTGCTAGTTCTATGGTAAATATGCCGTTTCTTTGAAGAGAGAAAGTCAGAACCAAGGTCAATGCCGTAAATAATATTCCCATTGACTGAATCAGCGTGTCCCGACGGAGTCCTATTGCCTGAAAGTAAAACACTCCAGGTACTACGAATATACCAGTCATACCGCTTAATATACCGTTCGCGGAGCCAATCAGCGGTGCAATCCACCATTCATGTTTAGTTTTTACCTCGAACCTGATACCAGATAGATTAAACGCTGCGTAAGTAATTAATATAACACCTAGCAGTGCTGAAAGAAATGTGAGGTCAACACTCTTCAGTGCTTTTGCTCCAATCCATGCCGTCATGGTGGCAGTCAAGAATAACGGCCAAAGCCGGATCAATATTGTTCTTATTTCTTTGCCCACGCTGGCTTGCCAGATGTTGGTAACTAAGGAGGGTAACAACATCAAGGATATCGCGTTAGGGAGATTGGTTATGATCGTTAATAATGCAAGGCCCACTGTTTGAAGACCGACCCCAGTAGCTCCTTTAAGCATACCGGAAAGAAGTAAAGCACCAAAAATCGCAGTCGCTGTTAAAGTGTCAAACACTTATAAAGACTCTCATGTAGGTTGACAGGTTGTAATTATTCAGGCTGATGCCGGTTTTGTGACCCTAACCTCATCATTGCTTATTTCAGGCAGCTCAAACAACAATACGTCAAAAAAACCATGACTCCCTAATGTGTAAAACTAATTCTGTACAAACCCTGTCATTACGGAAGTCATAAAATATTATTTTCAAAGAGCGTCCACCCGCAGCGGCGGCGCAGTGTATCATACGTAGCTTGGAACCGTGGTCTTAGTTCTTTTCAGACTTGCCCGCCATTCGGCCGGCTCTCAATTAATTAACCTTTACGCCAGTCATGCACTGTTTTTCCCTAGCAAAGACTAGTATTTACAAAATATTTTAACATTAGTAAAAGTTAATAAAACATACTTTTTGATTTTTTTCGCCATTTAAGCGTTAATAAATTTTAGGGTAAATTGAAGAGGCCGAATGATTTTTCTTGACATAATTTTAAAATATATGTAAAAAAGCATTTATAATTATCACATAGTGTGATGATTGATATAATAATTATTAGAGGAGGTTGATATGAATAAAATTCTTTTTAAGAAAATAGCTAAGTTTGGTTTTGCTACAATGATGGGATTATTTTTAGCCGGGGCTGGTTTTGCCGTTCCATATGAATGCTTGTACAAGAAAACCAGCATGGCTAAACCATCAGGTTTCCCTAGCCGTGCACTAACCATGATTGTTCCTTATGGTCCCGCAGGGGGTTCAGGACAGATATCAGCAGCTATGGCCGAAGCAGTAACTGGACATACCGGTGTCAGCATTAATCGTGACCACAAACCTGGTGGTTCAGGCACAGTTGGAATGACAGCTTATATGGCTGCTCCGGCAGACGGGTATTCAGTCCTTGAGCATATTGATGATGCTTCATCAGCCCATGCTTTGGATTCAAGCAGGCCAAATCCGGCAGTGGACCTGGTACCACTAGTTATTTCCCAAGTGACATTCTCACAGATTTATATCCGTACCAATGAGACTCGCTACAATGACTGGACATCATATGTAAAATGGGTCAAAGCTCAAAACGGCAAGTCAACCATCGCCAATGTATCTAAAGAAGGTTCGATGGAGCGTGTAACGATGAAATTTATCACAGAAGCTGCGGGCTTGAAAATACAGCAGATTTCCTTTGATAAGGGTGCACCTCGTTATGGAGCACTTCTAGGAGGACAGGTGGATGCCCTCTATGAACAGCCTGGTGATGTTAGAAAGTTTCTCGACGCAGGTAAATTCAAACCGATCCTGACTATTTTTAACGAAAGACCATCTGTCTTTGCTGATGTTCCCACTCACAAGGAAAT
>JAKUUI010000101.1 GCA_022448485.1 SAR324 cluster bacterium | reverse complement strand
CGCCAAACAAGACCTTCGCCATATCGACGGTATCTTGCGCCCGTTCCGGAGCCGTTACAGAACCCATAAACGGCTTGTCACTGTAGCGCATGTGCGTGTAAACCATGTCGAAATGTCGTTTGTTCACGGGCAAATCCACCGGTTCGCAAATCGTTCCTCCGGAGTGGTGCAGAAAAGGTGTGGAATACGCCAATTTGACGAAATTCCGGAAATCTTCAATCGTGGCGTAACGCCGCCCTTTGTCCAAATCGAGCACAAACGGAGAACCGTAAGCTGGAACCAAAACGGTATTTTTACCGCCGATCCTAACGCTTCTTTGCGGATTGCGGGCGTGTTGTGTGAATTCTGCAGGTGCGTTGTCCTGTATCAGTTTTTTGCATAAACCGTTAGGAATGCGGACACGCTCCCCGTTTATGTCTGCCCCGGCATCTTTCCAAATTCGCAAGGCTTCCACATCCCCTCTAAACTCAACTCCAATTTCCTGCAAAATGGTTCCAGCATTTTTTTCGATCAAGGCCAGGCCTTCTTCATCCAGTACCTCATAAACGGGAACATTACGGGTGATGTACGGAACCCCTTGCGTCACCGGCGCACTACGTGCGGCTTGTCTCGCGGTCCTTCCACCGCTTCGTTTTTTTCGTTCTGCCATTTTATGTTATTGCTTTATTTATACGAATTTAATTTTCTGAAAACAGATCCACATGTGCACACCCAATGCCAAAATATAACATACTGATAATATAAATAATAAATAAAAAACAACAAAAAACAAGAACCGAAAGTTCTGCTATTCTAACCAGAGAATTTACTATTAATAGTTATGTAAATTGAATAAAACAGCAAAAGCAATTAAATTATAGATAATACATAATAAAATTAAATATATATAGAAATTTAATTTTGGTCTAATTAATATATGAAATAAATCACAAAAACGGAACGTTTAGTTCCGATATGTTAAATATAAGAATATGCAGTTCCGATTTATTCACTGTGTTGGAGTATTCTAAACCCATAAGGCTCTTTTTTGCGTCTTAACAGAGCAGCTTTACATATTATATTGTAGTATGATTCCACCTTGTGCTTGCGAAAAATGACTGTTAGAATTCCTGATTCATTCTTACCAAAACAGTACAGGATTATCATGTTTATCTTTGAAATGTTGTTAAAAGTCAACGTTTAATTTATTACAGGGATTTTGGGAGATCCATGATCAGCGAGAATGGTATTATTGAATTACAGCATAAGACTGATTCCGGTCTGGGAGCTCGGGCAAATATTGGTATAATTGTGCTTCGAACTGATCAAACTTTGGAACATGAATTTCGTACACTTTTAAATTTAGAGGGTGTCGCGCTTTATCATTCACGTATTGCCAACGAGATGGAGGTAACAAAGGAAATGCTCGCCAAAATGGAAGCAGATTTGCCAATAGCAGCAGCCTTGCTTCCTGCTTCGTTTAATTTTGATGTGATTGGATATGGCTGTACTTCTGGTGCAACTATTATTGGAGAAGAACAAGTTGAAAAAGCAATACAGGTATCACATCCTGAAATACCCACATCAAATCCTCTCACGGCCTGTAAAGCCGCCTTAAGCGCACTGGGGATCAAACGAATCGCATTCCTTACTCCATATGAATCAGGTATAACTACGATGATGCGCGACAATCTTTTAGAAAACGGATTTGAGGTTTCTTCAACAGGATCTTTTTTTGAATCCGACGATTTTGTTGTCGGGCGCATCTCAGCGGAGTCTATTCTGGAGTCTATTGAAAAGGTTGGTACTCGAGACGATTGTGAAGGAGTATTTGTCTCGTGCACAAATTTGCGTGTAGCATCGATCATTAGTGTAGCCGAAGACAAACTGGGGAAACCAGTCACGTCTAGCAACCATGCTTTGGCGTGGCATTTACTCCGTTTGGCAGGAATTCAGGATTGTCCGGAAAATGCCGGCCGACTTTTCCAAAAACAATTAAAAGGGAAATGACATCTAAGTATTTTTTTCTTCATTGTGATTTGATCAATAACTACTACCTCAGCTAATCCAAACATGCCAAAAACAGTTTACGATACCATCATCATCGGCGGCGGTTCCGCTGGTTGTGTCTTGGCCAACCGTTTGAGTGCAGACCTTTCACACAAGGTGCTGGTTTTGGAAGCTGGACGTCCTGATTACATTTGGGACATTTTCATCCATATGCCTGCCGGATTAGCATTCCCTCTTGGTAACAAATATTACGATTGGTGCTATGAATCTGAACCGGAGCCTTTCATGAACAATCGACGAGTTTTTCATGGTCGAGGCAAAGTCTTGGGCGGTTCGAGCAGTATTAACGGCATGATTTTCCAGCGTGGCAATCCAATGGACTACGAGCGTTGGGCTGGTGAAGCTGGCATGGAGCAATGGGATTACGCACATTGTCTGCCATATTTTAAACGAATGGAAAATTGTTTAGCTGGTGGCGACGAATTTCGAGGAGTTGATGGGCCCCTGATAATGGAAAGAGGTCCTTGTGAAAATCCCTTGTTCAGTGCGTTTTTTGAGGCAGTCCAAGAGGCGGGATATCCTTTGACCAACGATGTAAATGGATTCAAGCAGGAAGGTTTCGCACGCTTTGACCGCAACGTGCATCGTGGACGTCGTTTGAGTTCCGCGCGGGCTTACCTGCATCCGGTAAAAGATCGTACTAACCTCACTGTCCATTGCCGCGCTCTGACCACCAAAATACTATTTGAAGGCAAAAAATCGGAAGGTCAGCCACGGGCAGTTGGAGTAGAATTTTCCAAAAGCACAGGACACTTAGAAAAAGTATTTGCGGGAGAAGTTATTTGCTGCGGAGGTGCGATTAACTCACCACAGCTTTTACAGCTTTCCGGAATCGGAAATGCTGAAGAGTTGAATCAACTCGGAATTGATGTTGTTCATGATTTGCCTGGAGTCGGTGAAAATATGCAGGATCATTTGGAAGTCTACGTTCAATACGCCTGTAAAAAGCCAGTATCAGTTTCTACAGCCTTAAAATGGTGGAACAAACCATGGATTGGCTACCAGTGGCTTTTTCACCGCAAAGGCCCGGCGGCGACAAATCATTTCGAAGCAGGAGGTTTCATACGCAGTAACGAGAGGGAAAAATATCCAAATATCATGTTTCATTTTCTGCCGCTTGCTATTCGTTATGACGGAACTGCTCCGGAAGCCGGACATGGTTATCAGGTTCACGTCGGTCCAATGTTTTCAGATGCACGTGGGACTGTCAAAATTCATTCCACTGATCCAAGGGTCCATCCAAAGCTGTGCTTCAATTATCTGTCAACAAAACAAGATCGTCGGGAGTGGGGCGAAGCGGTTCGCTGTGCCCGGAACATTTTGAATCAGCCAGCCTTTAATGGATTCAATGCCGGGGAACTATCTCCCGGACCGCAAGTTGAGAGCGACGAGGAAGTTTTGGACTGGGTAGCCAAAGATGGTGAAACTGCGCTGCATCCTTCATGCACCTGCAGGATGGGCACTGACAGCATGTCGGTAGTTGATCCAACGAGCATGAAGGTTCACGGTGTGGAAAAATTACGTGTGGTTGATGCGTCGGTGATGCCCTACATAACCAACGGAAACATCTATGCGCCAGTGATGATGCTGTCAGAAAAAGCGGCAGACTTTATTTTGGGGAATTCAGCGCTTCTGCCTGAAGAGGTTGAGTTTTACCGTACATATCCAGTTTAGTGTTTCAAATAGTATTCTTGGAATTCGTTTCAAAAAAACAGGAGCCGTAAGGCAAATGATCAAAGATTGGCATTCGGCATTAAAAATCACCAACGTATATCTCAAATACCTTTTCGTACGTTTTAAAGAAGATCGGATTATATTCTATTCCGGTTATCTCTCATATGTGACGCTTCTTTCAATGGTTCCACTGCTTGCGGTGACCTTTTCTGCCTTTTCTCTTTTTCCGGTATTTCAGGAATGGCGAGGTGAATTGGAGGCATTTGTCTTCAAGAATTTTGTGCCCACTCTGGGAGAAGCGATTCAGGGTCATTTCGTACGATTTATAGAAAACGCAACTAAGATGACCCCGGTCGGTCTGGTCATCCTTATTCTGCTGGCTCTGCTGTTGATTTATTCGATAGACCACACATTGAATCACATCTGGCGCGTACGCAAGAATCGTCGTCTGATAGTCTCCTTTTCAATATACTGGGTGGTACTGACGCTCGGTCCTATTCTGATCGGGACCAGCTTACTTACGACCTCATACCTTCTCTCTCTAACCGGTTTTGAAGAAAACACCCTGCTTGCTGTCCGTAAGTTGTTTTTAGAGTCACTTCCTTATCTGGCCTCCTTCTCGTCCTTCCTGCTGCTTTATTTGGTGGTACCAAATACCAGCGTTCATTTCTGGAGCGCACTTAGCGGAGCAATGATTGCGGCAATTCTGTTTGAGCTCTCCAAATCTGCTTTTGCCCTATATTTCACTCATTTTCCCGTTTATCAGGCAATATACGGTGCCCTTGCCATTATACCACTGCTCTTCATTTGGGTCTATGTTTCTTGGATCGTCGTCCTGGTAGGTGCACAAGTGGCGGCGAGTCTGGATGGCTTTCTTATGGCCCAGAGAACTTTGGTAAATCAGGAATCAGAATTTACACATGAGCAGGATGGCGAAATGAAAGCATGAATTTTTCCAGAACTGTGATCCAGTAATTCCATCCCGCACGTTCTGTTTCACAAATTATATATTCTCAAAGGCCGTCGTAATCAAACATCCCGTAACCGATGGTTATCCGGATCGTGAACAGCTTCTTCCAAAACTGTTGCGGTGCAGTTGTGGCCAAGGACTCGTATCTCAAACTGAGTTCCGGATTTGGAATATTGAGGCTGAACGTAAGCAAAAGCCAAGCTCTGGCCGAATGTGTGCCCATAAGCACCACTCGTGGTCACACCAATAATTTGCCCGTTGTCCAAAACGGGTTCGTTGCCGAGGCAATCGGAATCGACGGTTTCCACTGAAACATAAACCAGCTTTGTATTCATGCCCAACAATTTACGGGAAAGGGTGGCATCGCGTCCAATGAAAAATTTACTGAAATCGACAAAACGCTCCAATCCGGCTTCCATTGGTGTAATTTCCGTTGTTAACTCACTGCCCCAGCCTTTATAGGCTTTTTCCATACGCAGGGAATTCATCGCATAAGTGCCGAAATTGGTGATGCCGTATTCGGCCCCGGCTTCCATCAGTGAATCGTAAAGCGTTTCCATTTTTTCCATCGGATGGTGGAGTTCCCAACCAAGTTCACCTACATAAGAAACCCGCAAGGCTCGAAGCGGAATTCCAGAAACTTTGATCAACTTTCCTCGCATCCAACGGAAGGCTTTGTTGCACAAATCCGCGTCGGTCAGTTTGCTCAAAACATCGCGTGATCGTGGGCCGGAAAGCACTAAAACGCCATAATCATCAGTAACGTTGCTGATGCTAACGTTTTCTTCGGGTAAAATATGTTGAATAAACCAGTCCAAATCGTGAATTTCGGCCACGGCGGCGGAGAGTACATAAAAGTGATTCTCTGTCAAGCGGGTAACTGTGGCTTCTGATTCGATGCCGCCCAATTCTGTGAGCATGTGAACTAAGGACACACCGCCGATTTTCGGAATACGATTGGCGCAAATACGATTCAGAAATTTTTCTGCGTCATTGCCGGAAATTTTATATTTGGCAAAACTGGTCATATCAATCAAACCGACTCTTTCCCGCACTGCCCGACATTCTTCGGCGACGGCGGAAAATGAATTATTGCGCCGGAAACTGTATTGCTCACCTTCGCCTTTTTTGTCAAACCATTTCGCCCGTTCCCAACCGAAAGTTTCTGCGAAAACAGCACCTATTGATTTCAGTTTTTCATAAATCGGAGTGGTGCGTACCGGACGACCGGCAGAACGAAATTCACCGGGATAGTGCGTGGCATACATGTGTTCGTATTCGTCAATGGATTTATCGAGGGTGTATTTTCCGCAAGCCCAATCTCCGTAACGGCGCGGATCCATTTCGCGCACATTGATTTCGGTTTGTCCGTGAACCATCCATTGCGCCAGATATTTTCCACAACCCGGACCTTGCGTGATGCCGATGCTGGCGGCGCAACACATCCAATGATTGCGCAATCCCGG
>JAKUUI010000100.1 GCA_022448485.1 SAR324 cluster bacterium | reverse complement strand
CACCAAAGCCAATGTGGTTTATCTTAAAAAAGGTTCTCTGGAACGCCTCAAACAACAGCCGGCTTCGGTCGATGTCCTGCTTACTGTGGACATTGCAAATTTGACCGCAATTGCTGATGCCGGTCTTTTTCAGACAATTCAATCAAAAGTCATTGAGCAAAATGTTCCGGCAAACTACCGTGATCCAAAAGGGCTTTGGACAGCCTTGACTGCCCGCGCCCGTGTGATTTATTATTCGAAGGAGCGAGTCAAAGCCAGTGAATTATCCACCTATGAAGCATTAGGTGATTCTGGAAACAAGCATCGTGTCTGCACCCGTTCCGGATACCATAAGTACAATGTGGCACTGATTTCTTCAATGATTGCTGAGCATGGAGTAGCCCGAACAAAAACCTGGCTGCTGGGCATGAAAAACAATCGAGGGCGCAAACCTAGTGGAAACGATCGAAGTCAGGTCAAAGCCATTTATCATGGACAGTGCGATGTCGCACTGGGTAACACTTATTACATGGGCAAAATGCTGGAGCGTGAAGATCAGCATGCCTGGGCAGCATCAGTAGGAATTTATTTTCCAAACCAAAGTGGCCGGGGAACCCACATGAACATTTCTGGCGGCGCGGTTATCAAAGCGGCAAAAAACAAAGCCTCAGCAGTTAAACTGCTGGAATTCCTTTCAGGCAATTTAGCACAATACATGTACGCACAGGTGAACCATGAATATCCGGTGAAATCCGGAATTCAATTTTCCAGAATTGTGCAGGGTTTCGGCGGGGGACAGGACGGTGTCAAAAAAGGTGTGTTCAGGCAAGACCGTCGCAATTTGGCTGAAATCGGTAGACATCGAAAACAAGCCATAAAAATTCTTGATGAAGTTAATTTCGACAGCTGAGAACTTAGGCTTCAAAAACTTTCATTTATTAGCCACGAGCTCGCTAAATCTCCAAGGAACAAAGGCTCCCTGAATTTGTTCCCGCATATAAATGAGCACATGCCAATGAAATTGTACGAGCAGTTTTTTAGATTTACATTTTTCAAACAGCAATCGATCTACCAACAGACGATAGAGGTTGTTATTCTAGCATATTGCTGTTAGCATATGCTAATCTTAAACCTCGATGAAAAAATGAAATGATTGAGCATTCTCAAGTTATTGAAGAATATCTGCTGACACTCTACAAACTAAACCGAGCAGGAGAGACAGCAAAGGCAGTTGCTCTCGCTAAGCGTTTGAACACAAGTCCTCCTACCGTACACGCAACAATCTCCAGAATGCAGCGAGATGGGTTGATCAATGTAAACAAAAAAAAAGAACTGATTTTAACGAATGAAGGCCAAAAAATTGCCGAAGACATTGCCTACCGTCATAACCTATCTGAGTATTTTCTTTGCAATACACTGGGTATTCCCTGGTATGAAGTACATCAGCACGCACACCGTTTGGAACACGCAATGACTCCAACAGTCGTGCAGAAATTAGCAGAATTCCTCGGGAAACCGGAATTTTGCCCGCATGGCACTCCAATGCCTGGAACAACTTTACCTGAAAATACAATCACTCTTATGGAAACAGAGCCAGGAATGATCGTTGAAGTTGCCATGATTGGAGAGTCTTTAGAGGATTCAGTAGATTTGATGAAGATCCTGCAAGAGCACAGCATTATGCCCGGGAATCGACACAAAGTTATCGAAAAAACTGATGTAATGCGCTCCATTTCGCTAGAATCCAAAGAGGGATCTTCTTCTCTACCTTTTCATGTTGCAGAAAAAATCTTAGTGACAAAAATCACCAAAGATTAAATACCTCTCAGTCAACCATGACTCCTTCTTTCTGCCAAAAATGAAATCTCCTATCCACTCCTCCGGAAGTTGGAATCTTTTCACACTCTCGCTGGCACTGCTGTTTGCTTTACCTTTTTTTTCTTTGCTCGTAACTGCAGGTTCCGGAGGAGAAAATGTTTGGAGGCATTTATTAAGTACAGTCATGCCCGGATATTTGAAGAACACATTCTGGCTGATGGTTGGTGTAGGCAGTGGAACATTATTCCTGGGAGTTAGCACGAGCTGGCTGATTTCGATGACCGAATTTCCCGGACGTAGAATGATGGAGTGGGCTTTGCTTCTGCCATTGGCATTTCCCGGTTACATTATTGCCATGGTTTATGTGGAGCTGCTGGAATATTCAGGTCCGGTACAAGCACAACTCCGCCTTTGGTTCGGCTGGCAAAATTCCCAGAATTACTGGTTCCCACGGATTGCTTCGGTTGGCGGGGCAATAACAATGCTCTCCCTTGTACTCTATCCTTACGTCTATCTACTGGCCAGGACTACCTTTCTTCAACAATCTGCGACTTTGCTTGAAGCCAGCCGGATGCTTGGAAAAAGTACAAGAAAAAGTTTTTTGCTAATTGCTCTGCCGCTGGCACGCCCCGCAATTGCTGTCGGTGTCAGCCTGGCAATGATGGAAACTTTGGCCGATTTTGGTACGATGCAGTTATTCGCTGTACAAACCTTCACCACAGGAATATATCACACCTGGTTTGGGACCTATAATGCACCGGGTGCCGCGCAGCTTTCTTTATCTTTACTGATTTTCATCAGCTTCTTTATTTTTCTGGAACGCTACTCGCGTAAACAGCAGCGTTTTCACACGCAAAGCAGTATTCAAACCACACAAACCCGTTATCGACTTTCCGGAATCCGTGCTGTGCTTGCGTTGTCATTTTGTTTATTTCCTGTAGTGTTCGGATTTGCTCTGCCTGCAGGTTTATTGATTCAGTGGGCTGCAGAGAGCTGGCGCGGAGTAATTCTGGACCGCTTTTTCAGTGATGCTGGAAACAGTCTTATTCTGGCCGGTATCACGGCATTATTGGGCGTTTTTTTTGGTCTGTTAATGGCTTTCGGTTCACGGCTCAGCAAGCGCCGCAGGGTTCACTGGGCAGCCCGTCTGGTCAGTCTCGGCTATGCTTTCCCCGGGCCAGTTGTCGCTCTCGGGGTACTCTTGCCTTTTGCCTGGTTTGACCGGACAATGAATGCATGGATGGAGTCAACATTTGGTGTCTCAAGCGGATATTTTCTGAGCGGGACTTTGTTCATTCTTGTCTTTGCATACCTTGTGCGTTTTCTGGCTTTGGCCTACGGCACTGCCGAAACAGGCTTTGGGAGGATTACTTCCGAGATTGAGGATGCCAGTAGATCTTTGGGGAAAAACAGCTGGCAAACTTTAAAACGTGTTCATCTGCCATTGATCCGCGGAAGCATGCTGGCCGCCGGATTGCTGGTCTTTGTCGATGTGATGAAAGAACTGCCTGCGACATTGATGCTGCAGCCATTTAATTTCAGCACACTTGCTACTCGGGCTTACGGTTATGCAACTGAGGAGTTGCTCAAAGAATCTTCACTCTGGTGCCTGACGATTGTCATTGTCGGCTTATTTCCTGTGGTTTATCTGAACCGCCATCTGCGTGAATCTACCCCACAAAACTACTAGAATATTTGACCATGATTGAATGTAGAAACCTCGCTAAATCCTACGGCAAGCTGGAAGCCGTTAGTGACTTCAGTTTGCATTTAGAAGAACACGAATTTCTTTCCATTCTAGGTCCATCTGGCTGTGGGAAATCTACCCTACTGCGCCTGATTGCAGGACTAGAAGTCCCAAGTCAGGGACAAGTTCTTTTACAAAACCGGGAAATCTCCGGGGAGAAAATAATTCTTCCTCCGGAGCATCGGAAATTTGGTATGATTTTCCAGGACTTTGCCCTGTTTCCGCACCTAAGTGTCGAAAGCAATATTGCTTATGGAGTTAGTGGATCAAGAAACGAGAAGCAGAAACGGGTCAATGAGTTGCTCGAATTAGTCAGTTTACCGCATCTTGCAGCGAAAATGCCGCATCAAATCAGCGGTGGTGAACAGCAGCGAATTGCCGTCGCAAGAGCACTTGCTCCACGGCCCCGTCTGATTTTGATGGATGAGCCATTCAGCAATTTAGATTATCAATTACGACTGCAGCTAAGACGAGACATCCGGGATATCCTTAAACATGAAGGTGTGGCTACTATTATTGTAACTCACGATCAAGTTGAAGCCATTACGTTTTCCGACCGCGTGATTCTCATGCATAACGGGAAGCTGGTACAAGCTGGTACTCCGACTGAAATCTACCAGTACCCGAAAACACTTTGGGCTTCTTCTTTTGTAGGTGAAGCCAACCATTTACCGGTTGAATGGCAGGATACATCTTTAAACTCACCCTTTGGTTTATTGGCCGTTCCTGCTGAAATAGGCAAAGAAACTCAGATCCTGATGGTCCGCCCGGAAGACTTTAGGATTGAGTATGCTCCTGACGAAGAGGCAAACGGCACTGTGAAAACCGTCGATTTTTCAGGCTCAGTACAAATTGTTTCAGTGGAATTAAAAAGTGGAGATACGATTCAGGTAAGTGGATCACCCCATTATTTGTGGTCACTGAAAGAACCCGTGAAAATCACAGCCGAAAGATATTTGTGCTTCAATAGTTCCGGACACAGTCTTGAAGGCTTTGCAGAAGAATAGCAGAAGCTACATCTGAAATAAAAGAGTGATTTTACCTCGATGAGATGGAAGCCTATTTCAACCCGATGGATGAATCTTTTCTACATTATGCTGTTACTTCACATATAATTAGTGCTTACTGATAAGTATTTCTTTTGTCATCCAGGACTTGATCCTGGATCCAGATACCCAACCAGATTGAGCACAAGATTTTAATCCACCCCCCCTGTATTCCGGATCTACGCATTGCTTCACCCGGCACGGCAATGGAGAAGATTCGAAAGCGGCAAATCTATTATCCCGTGATGAAAACTCATAGGATTTTGTGAACTGATTTGTTCTACCTATACCTTGTTATTTCAAATAATAATCCCAGATTCTTGAAAAATTCACCATATAATGATATATTTTCAATTCAGCTAACCAGCAAATAGAAAACATATGAGAAATTTACAGCTAATATTTATCTTCCTCCTTCTTTTGACTTTACCTCTGTCAGTCAACTCAGAAGAAACTGGAGTATTGTACCTATGGGAAATATCTTCCGGTAATGTATGGGAGAGTTTTGGAGATGAAACTTCTCAACAAAAATACAAAGGTATGACCTCAAATGGGAAACCTCACGGAAAGGGAAGTTTATCATACCCTGATGGTAAAAGCGTGACAGGGGAGTGGAGAGATGGAAAGGTGTGGAACACTGAACATTATGACAAAGATGGGAAAGTCCTTGGGAAATCGGTGAATGGGGAGTGGAGACTAAGTTGGGGGTTTTTGTTTCTTCGAAAAGTGAGTGGGAAATGGGGTTGGCATGAGGATGGTGATGCTGGCAAGGATTATAAGTACGAAGGGATAATTGAAAATGGGAAACCAAATGGTTCAGGAACATACACTTCACCAAGTGGGAACCAGTATGTAGGGGAATTCAAGGATGGAATAAAACATGGGCAGGGAACGTTCATTTATGCTAGTGGATCTAAGTATCAGGGTGAATGGAAGGATGGGAAAAAACATGGGCAGGGAACATTCATTTCTCCTAATGGTAACCAGTATGTAGGACAGTGGAAGAATGGGAAAAAACATGCTCAGGGGACATTCACTTATGCTAGTGGATCTAAGTATCAAGGGGAATTCAAGGATGATAAAAAACATGGGCAAGGAAAGTTCACATGGAAAAATGGGGCAAAAAGGGTAGGTGAGTTCAGAAAAGGTAAACTTTGGAATATAACGGAATACGACAAAAACGAAAACATCCTTAGAAGATGGGTGAATGGAGTAAAGCTTGTTGATAAGAAAAAAGAGAAGCTCTTGTTTCTCCGTAAAGAGAATGGAAAGTGGAGCTGGTTTGAAAGTGGTAATGAGGATAATGATGGGAAATATGCCGGATCAGTTGATAAATATGGAATTCCAAGTGGAGTGGGAACACTCACTTTCCCTGATGGAAACAAATACGAGGGGGAGTGGAAAGATGGAGAAAGAAATGGTCGAGGGACATACACATATTATGACGGGAACCAGTATATAGGGGAATTCAAGAGTGGGAAAAAACATGGGCAGGGAACGTTTACTTTCCCTGATGGAAACAAATATGAAGGTGAATGGAAGGAAGAGAAAAGACATGGGCAAGGAACATATACTTGGTCTAATGGAGAGAGGTATGTTGGAGAATGGAAAGTGGAGCTGGTTTGAAAGTGGTAATGAGGATAATGATGGGAAATATGC
>JAKUUI010000010.1 GCA_022448485.1 SAR324 cluster bacterium | reverse complement strand
CGCTTGCAGAAAGAAGAATTATCGGGGGAATTGGCTGATCTTGAAAGTCGCATTGAAGATCAGCACTCCCAGCTGACTGAAGAGGAAAAAAGACTTGAGGATCTGCGTTATCAACAAAGTACTGCACAATCTCGTATTGAGTCATTACAGCAGATCCAGGCACACTATGAAGGATTTAGTGACAGTGTAAAAATATTCATGCAGTTGATGCAGGAGAATCCGGAAACAAAGAAAAAGCTTGGAGTAACAGGACTTCTGGCTGATTTTATTTCAGTCTCAGCGGATATTTTAGATATGGTATCTCCAGTAATGGCGGACGTGCTGGACTGGGTGGTGATAGAACGAGCAGATAAACTACCACAGATAGAATCATTTTGTGCTGAACATGAATTGGGGCAACTCTGGATTGTAACTTTAGATCGTCCGCCAACTACTTCGGAAACAACGGTAAACAAAGGCATTCTGCTTCAAGATATTCTCAAGTTCGAGGAACCTCTGCAAAAGTGGGGCGAAAAGTTTTTTTCACGTTTTGCACTGCTGAAAGATGATAAAAACTTTTGGAGTGAAGTCAAAAACAACTGGCCTAAAACTCCTGACGAATGGCTTTCCTCATCCGGAATTCGTCTTTCAAATTCCTCTGTCTACATGGGGAAAGTGCAATCCGGATCGCTGGGTTTTTTGCAGCGCCAGCAACAAATCACCGATGTTGAGGCATATTCTGATGAGTTACAACAAAAGATAAAAAAAATTGAGAGTGAACTGAAAATACTTCGTAAAGGACATGAATCTTTGAAAGAAGAACAGGAATCCTGTGAAGAAGAATTACGAAAATTGGAATTTTCATTGCTGAGCGGCAACAAGGAACTGGAGCACCACCAACTGGAAGAACGCCGTATGCAACAAACGGTTTCACAACTTTCTCATGATTCAGAAAGTATTCTTAAAGAAATGGATTCGTCGCGACTGAAAGAAAAAACTGCTGCAAAGACTATTACTTCTCTGGAAATTGAACGAACGGAGTTGGAAGAAAAAACAAAACAGTTGCATGAGCGTATACAAGTACAGCAAAGCCGTATCGATGCAATTGCTGAGGAACTGCTAGCACATCGAGTTTCCTTGACAGAGGCAACAGAGCAGCAAAAGAATACTGAGGAAGCGGAAAGTCGCTTGCTCCGAGAATGTGAAGAAACTAGTCTACGCCTTGAACAGCTTGAAACAGCACATCATGAGGGTAATCTAAAGTTCGAACATAGTCAGAATCGTATTTCAGAGATTGACGAGTCTTTTGAAGGAATGTTGGGAGAACGTTCTATCATGAAGCTGGAATTGGAAGAAGAAATTCAGCTTCATGAACAAAAAAATGAAGAGCAAACTTTGCTCACTCAAAAATTGCAGGAAAGGCAAGGGCTTCTGGAGAATTCCGTGAATGTCGCACATCAGGAATCAATCCGGCTTACTGAATTCAGGATACAACGAGAACAGCTTGAAGATCAATTACGAGAGATAACTGATCAATCTCCTGAAGCTATATTTGCAGAAATGGATGTTGAAACTTCCGACCATAAAAAAATGGGACAGGAATTACGCGCACTCAAAGTACTCTTGAATGAAATGGGAGCGGTAAACCTTGCTGCTCCGGAAGAATATGCTGCTCTGACAGAAAGAATTGATTTTTTAAAATCACAGTCTGATGATTTACAAAAAGCGGTGGATGACTTGAAAGAGACTATCAAGGACATCAACATTGAGTCCCGTCGCCGATTTAGAGAAATGTTCGATCAAGTTAATGAGAATTTCCTAAATGTTTTTAACTCATTGTTTGAGGGAGGAGAAGCTAAGCTTGTGCTGACGGAATCTGAAGACCTGTTGAATGCAGGAGTTGATATTGTGGCACAACCTCCCGGGAAAAAATTGCAAAACATCAATTTACTCTCTGGAGGTGAAAAAGCGCTGACTGCGATTTCACTTATATTTGCGATTTTTTTGGTCAAACCAAGCCCGTTCTGCTTACTTGACGAAGTTGACGCACCGCTGGATGACGTAAATATAGTGCGCTTTAATCGGCTTATTACAGGTTTGTCTGACGATTCTCAATTCATTCTTATCACTCACAACAAAAAAACAATGGAAATCGGTGACCTTTTGTATGGTGTTACAATGGAGGAGCCGGGGATTTCCAAAACTGTTTCTGTCGAATTTAAAGAAGCAGAACGCTTAATTACCTAAACAGAAAACCATCTCACATGTTCTGTTTCTGAACGAAAATTGTTTCTTTACCTGGAAGAGTCAGGTAGCAAGAAACAAAAAAATATAATTTTTCCAGACTAAGACAATGCAGGTTAAGATATTTGAAGGATTTGCTGTATTTTTAAAAGCCTTTGAAGCTGAAGAAAATAATGACGTATCGGCTACTGTGCAGGAAATATTGGCGACAGTCCAAAAAAGCGGGGATGCTGCTTTGCGTGAATATACTGAGCGGTTTGATGATGTGATTCCTGAATCGTGGATGGTGCAGAAATCTGTACTGGCTGAGGCTCTTGAAAGCCTGGACCACGATCTGTTTCACATTTTGGAAGAAGCTGCCGATAATATCATGTTTTTTCACGAACGGCAGAAAACAGAAAGCCAGCTGGATTTCAGTCCGGATGGCACTGTGCTGGGCTGGAAAGTTACACCGGTAGATAGCGTAGGAATTTATATCCCCGGAGGTCGCGCAGTATATCCTTCAACTTTGCTAATGAACGTGATCCCGGCCCAAGTAGCAGAGGTACCGAGAATTGCGCTGGTATCCCCACCCGGACCTTCTGGATTACCACACCCATTAGTGATGGCAAGCGCTGCTTTGATGGGCCTCGAAGAGCTTTATGCTGTTGGTGGAGCACAATCTATTGGTGCATTGGCCTTTGGGACAGAATCCATCCAGAAAGTAGTCAAAATCACAGGGCCGGGAAATGCCTACGTTGCAGAAGCAAAACGGCAGGTTTACGGAACTGTCGGCATCGATTCATTTGCAGGACCAAGTGAAATCATGGTTGTTTGTGACCGCGACGATATTCCTGTTGAATACCTTGTCCGCGATATGCTCTCACAGGCTGAACACGATCCGGATGCTGGAGCCATTCTGGTAACAACATCTACAAAACAGGCAAAAGAAGTCGCAAAACGTCTCAAAGAGCTGGTTCCAACACTTCCGCGACGTAACATTATAGAGGCCTCTTTTGCGAACCGTTCAGCAATAATTGTGGCTAAAGATTTGAGTGAAATTTTTGAGGTAATTAATGAGCTTGCACCGGAACATTTGGAAGTCCTGACCAAACAACCTTTTGATGACCTGCATCGTATTCGCAATGCAGGAGCGATATTTCTTGGACCAAACACACCTGAACCAGTTGGAGATTATTTTGCAGGTCCGAATCACACCCTACCCACTTCCGGGTGTGCAAAATTTTCCTCACCGCTTGGAGTGCAGGACTTTGTAAAAACCAGTTCTGTTATCAGCTATTCTGACGAGCGTCTGCAAAACCAAGGAGAGCAAATAATTCGTTTTGCGGAGGAAGAAGGATTGTTTGCCCATGCGGCAGCAATTAAAGTGCGTTTAGAAAATCAATAGTGTTCAAAGAACATCGACAGGAACCTTATTTGGATTCGATTTTTGCTGCTTTATTATTTTGTTCCTAATCCTCATGCTCTTTTCGTGCGATACGAAGGCCGTCTTTTTTACCCATAGAATAAGCAAAATTTGCTGTGATGCCAATCACGGCTCCAATGGCAACTATATGTAATGTAATGAGCATCATGTTAGTATATGCAGATAGAGACTGGATGTGACAGAGTGCTACCGTAAAATCCTATTGGATTAATTATGTTCGAGCTGATCAGGTAGAATAGCATGACACCAACCAGTGGAGACAAATCGATGCGGGTTCGTGGAAGATAACGCTGAAGAGGACTAATCAGAGGGTCGGCAAGAACATGTATAATACGCACCAGTGGATTGCTTAAAGACGGGTTTACCAATGTCAGCACAAACCAGGCAAACAGCACGAATATGCAAAAAAACAACAGGCTTTGAACAACAATACTTGTGCCCTGCAGCAAGTGCCCGCCAGTCTGAAGCAGTAGGCCTGCAACATTAATCTGGCCTTGAAAAAACAAATTCAGCGAGCGTATTTCAGCCGGTAAAACAATCTGGGCAAAGATAACAACCAGGATTGAGGCGTAGGCACTGAAATGCGCCATCATCACCGGCATCCGCTGTTCACACCAAACCCACAAAGGTCGAGTTATCCGCACTATCCACTGAACAATCTGCTTATGCGGATCAGCGCTGACCCAAGTCATTACCACTGCCGCGATAATAATCCACTTGTATACAAACAGCCCAAAGCAGCTTGCCCCAGCCAGCCATTCCAGAAACTGGGCCATTTTATTTTCCGTTTTTTAAATCTCTTACGGGAGTGAAGGATTCTCCGCATCCGCACTGATGTCCAGTGAACAACTGTTCAAAGACAAATCCCTGTTCAACCATATTTTTATCTGAAAAATCAATCTTGAGGGGTCCCAGAATATCAGTTAGTGCTTCCCTGTCTACAATTACAGAAACTTCTCTTGACAGGATTTTAACATCATTTGGCCCAACATCTTCCGGAGAATTTGATTCCAGGTCATATTTCCATCCCGAACATCCTCCCGGTCGTGCCCCTATGCGTAAAAAAGTATCTTCCAAAGTTGAACCTTCTGCTTCACAAGATTCTTTAAAAACCTGCGCAGCACGCTCTGTAAGAACGACTGATGGAAGTGGTTGTTCTATCTTCGAAACCATAGAACTATCTCTGGAAAAATTTTAGTATTGAGGTATTGAAGAGTCCACGTTGCTGGACCACCCATTTATACCATCTGAGATATTATACACTTGCTGAAAGCCCTGTGAAGTAAAATATTGCGAGGCTTGTCTACTGCGTTCACCTAAATGGCAAAAGAACATCAGTGGTGTGTTTGGATCCCATGAACCAAGCATCTCCTCCACTAATTCTTGATCCATCAATACAGAATTGTCCAAGCACGCAGTCTCCCGTTCCTGCGACGTTCGCACATCCAAAAGGCGAATTTCCGGATTTTTTTTCAAAATTGCAGACGCTTCCAGTGCTGATATTTCCTGTACTTCTACCGGAGGTGGCGGCGGTGAGATCCCCCGATCCGGAAATGCCTCTTGCAATAAATCACCAAGTTCACCATTATTCGACATTTCTTCCACAACATCTGAACCACCGACAAATTCTTTGTTGATGTAAAGTTGAGGAATGGTCTGCCAGTTTGCAAAATCCTTGATTCCCTGCCGAATGCTTTCGTCAGAAAGTACGTTAAAAGACTTATAAGGAATTTCCCAGGCTTTCAAAATATCTGCTACTTTGTAAGAAAAGCCGCACTGAGGCGATTCAGGGGTACCCTTCATAAATAAAAAGACTGGGCTACCCGAAAGCATTTGCTCAATCTGAGCCTGTGGATCAGTTCCGGAATCGCCGGAACTTTCCACATTTGGAGAGACAACTTTAAATTTCATGACGTAACCCTGTTAGATTATTTAAAAAAATTATGCTGTTGCATCGTGATTCCAAACTCGATGCTCACGTAAAAACCTGATTCAGCATAGCTATTAAAGAAACCGTACTAAATTGGTACTGATTTGCACATTCTACTGGAAATATGCTTATAAGTCAAACATAACTTACTTGCGAAACAATACCAGCTTTGATTGTAGTTTCACTAAAGTACGAGTTTTGCAAAGCTAAAAAAGAAATATTCATTGGAACATTTTTCGTCTTTTTCAGAATCATGGACAAATCAGGCATTTCCCCCATCTCAGGCGATCATTTTGAGGATTTTATGCTCCTCACAAATCCAGATCACAAATCATCAAAAACTAAGCAAGCCTGGCAAGCATTACAACAGCAGACTCAGGCACATGTCCCCAGTTCAAAAACGATTGATCTGAATCGAATCTGTGTAGATACGATCAGGATGGAATTGCTCATTTTTCCTGTAGTCGAACATTGGAAACGTCCTTTGACAAATGCTGAATGGAATCATATCGACAAGGAGTCCGTGCAGTTGGAAAAGCAAATGGAGAAGATAAGAAAGTTATCCATACTTGTCCGCAAAAAAGATCCGCTTGCTTTTCCTGATATTGCACCATTGTTCAATAAACTTTTCGAGCATAATCAAGAGTTGCGCAATTATTGGACTGATTTCAAAAGGGCATGGTCAGACTACAAGAAAGATTGGGGACTATTCCAATCCAGGAAAAAACAGGGGTTAAAAAGTAGACAAAAACCGTCCAAATCACAACCTGACTACCCTGCCAAAGATAGTTCGACTGAAGAAAATATAGAACCTCCAGTGTCACCACCAATGTTTTCGCGGGACCGCTGGCATGCTTTGCGTCTGAGTTCTAAAGCACTTGAAGTAGAAGTTCTGCATCAGTGCCAACGCTTTCGTGCTGGAACGAAACAAGATCCTGAAGAATTGAAAGATGATTCCCATCCTGGAGTTAAATTTCTTGTGGAAGAGCTCCGGAAAATCTATCTTAAAACACACGGCTTTGAATTAATTAAAAGAGTGAAACTGGTTCAGGAGCGTAATGATCAACTCATGCAAGAGCTGCAGCCATATTTCCCCGAGCCGATCATTTCTGCGGAAATGCGGGCAGAAACAAAGCCCACCACTAAACACAGGGAAATATCTGCCGGCAAAAATGAAGATAAAAAATCTTCTATATCAAAGTCTATCAGGAAAATTATATTTATTTCTATCTTACTTTTTCTAGGCGGGTTAGCTTTATTTCTGTCACTAAATCAGGTACTGCCTCCTGGAAAAGAAAAAATGAAGCATCTTAAATTTGTGCCAAAAAACAAAACATTGACTGCAAAAAGTTCAACGTCAAACAAATTGCCTGAGTTTAATTTGGATGATATGATGCAAATGTTTAATTCAAATATTCCTGTACTAGAATCCAATGAACGTTTGAAAAAACTGATTACGGCACCGCCTGAAATAATGGAAAATATCGCAAATAGTATCCTTCGTGAAATCGGTAAAAATGCGGTATTTGTTTTTTCTGAAGCACAGTCACTATTCCTCTTTTGGAAGGGTAAATTAGAGAAATTTGCTTCACCAGAAGGCTTGCAAAAAAAGCTCCTTCAACTGGAGCGGCAATACAGTGATGTAGAATCACTTTGGAAAGGGATGGGTGACAATGCTCCGGAAAAGGTAAAAGTGATCCCGGATATATTGGATGGAAAACCTACGTATGCTCTGGAAATGCTGGATGAAAACGGTGACCTTATGCAAGTTTACATGACAGAAGAAGGGGTTTTGCTGCGGCTCAGTAACGGTAAACTTTTAGACAAACCGCTCACTCCGGAAGAAGCCACTCAGAAATTTACTAAGTTTTGAATCAGTGCTGCCAACTTAAACATCCCAGGCTTTGCCACACATATTCTGGTGGGCAGAATTACGCAATGACTTGAGTCCTGAATCTTTAATTTGTATTAACCTTGATCTTCAAAAAATGGAATTTCTAAAATATCATGCACTCGGCAATGATTATCTGGTCCTCACCAGCGGATATCCAGACTCCCCGGAAGCTTCACTGACTCCGGAGCAAGTCCGTAAAATCTGTCACCGTAACTTTGGACTTGGCTCAGACGGTATTTTGGTAGGAGGAAAAGACAATTCCGGAAACTGCTTCACGCTCCAAATTTATAATCCGGACGGAAGCATGGCTGAAAAAAGCGGAAACGGTCTGCGCATTTTTGCCCGTTCGCTCTGGGATCGTAAAATGGTAGAAGAGTCTCAGTTTCAAATCATGACAACCGGAGGTTTGGTGAGCGCGCAGGTCGACAGTTCGGCACAATCCGTCACTGTAGATATGGGGGCAGTGAGTTTTCAAAGTGACATCATTCCTGTGGCAGGAAAAAATCGGGAAGTGTTAAACGAAACACTGGAAATTGAAGGTGAAAAATTAACATTCTGCGCTGCCACCATCGGTAATCCTCACTGCGTGGTGCTTCAGCGAAAAATTTCTGCAGAGGAAGCTCGATGGCTCGGCCCGCTGATTGAAAAGTATCCGCTTTTTCCCAATCGCACAAATGTTCAGTTTTTGGAAGTACTGGACCGTAACATGATCCGGATTGAAATCTGGGAGCGTGGTGTAGGTTACACTTTGGCTTCCGGAAGCAGTAGCAGTGCGGCAGCAGCAGTGGCTCATCGGCTGGGTTTGTGTGATACTGAAATCGCGGTGTTAATGCCGGGTGGGCAAATCGACATCACCGTCAGTGAAAATTACAGCATCACCATGAAAGGTCCGGTCACTCGAATTGGCAAAATGACACTTGATTTAGAAAGCCTGGATTTCGAGATTCCTGCATGATCGATAGTTTATTAGGAATCTTATCTGCAGGCTTACTCTATGAGGTACCTTCGGGAATTGCACCCGGTCCTGTGCTGGTACTGATTATTTCAGAGACACTTGGTCATGGCATCCGCGCTGGCACAAAAGTGGCTTGTATTCCATTGCTGACAGATGCGCCTGTCGTTTTAGCTTCAGCATTCTTGTTCACCCAAATCTCAAAAATGGATATCCTGCTGGGTGTAATTTCACTGGTTGGATCAGTTTTTCTGCTTTATTTGGGTACCAAAAATATCCGAATCGCCAACGCAGAAATACCGTATTATATCACCCGGAAGCCTCACTTTTATTTGAAGTCGTCTTAGTTTTTTCTGGATTGTTGTTTGGATTGTTGATATTGATGTCGTAAGCATCTAATCTTCACTATACATTTCTCAAAGACTGAAGATGATCGAATCCCTGTTTTCAAGAATTGAATCCAAACGTGAAGAACTGATTTCGTTTACACAAGATTTAGTTCGTATTCCCACTATCAATCCACCCGGAAAGGATTATATAAAATGCGCTGAACTGCTCGGAAACCGTTTGGCAAAAAGCGGGTTTTCTCTAATTTATGAACGTGCGAATAATTCCCCTGGAGACTCAGACCGTTACCCCCGCCACAATGTGATCGCACGCATTGAAGGTCAACATTCCGGACCTTGTATTCATTTCAACGGTCATCTTGATGTTGTTGTTCCTGGAAGAGGCTGGACGGTTGACCCATTTGAAGGACTGGTTCAAGACGGGAAAATATATGGCCGCGGTACCTGCGACATGAAAGGAGGTCTCTCTGCTGCCGTTATTGCAATGGAAGCTATCCTTGAAGAAAACATACACTTCCCGGGTGCAATCGAAATTTCTGGAACTGTCGATGAAGAAACCGGAGGATACGGCGGAGTTGCCTTTTTGGCAGAAAAAGGATTTTTTTCAAAACCGCGAGTCGATCATGTGATTATCCCGGAACCTTTGAATGTAGACCGTGTCTGTCTCGGACATCGCGGAGCATGGTGGGCAGAAGTGGAAACATTCGGTCGTATAGCTCACGGCTCAATGCCTTTTCTCGGCGATTCTGCCATTCGGCACATGAGTGCTTTTTTGGAACTCCTTGAGTCACGGCTTTTTCCTGCACTAGACAAGAAACAAACAAGCATGCCGGTTGTTCCGGAAGGAGCAAGGCGTTCCACCTTGAACCTGCAGGCAGTACATGGCGGTGAAGCAGAATCTTTTGATGGAATGCCAAGCCCATGTGTTCCGGATTCCTGCAGGCTCATCATGGACAGACGCTTTTTAATTGAGGAAAACATCGCGGAAGTCAAAGCAGAAGTCACTAGTTTATTAGATGAACTTGCTGATTCACGTCTAAATTTTCGCTATCAAATCCGGGACATTATGGAGTTTTTACCAACCATGACTGATGCAGATGCCCCCGTAGTACAAGCAGTCAGCTCTGCCCTCAAGAACATTCTTGGCAAAACGCCTGAGCATATCATTTCACCCGGGACTTACGATCAAAAACACATTGCCCGTATTGGGCATCTTCATGACTGCATCGCCTACGGTCCCGGCATCCTTGACCTCGCTCACCAGCCGGATGAATACATAGTGATTGATGATATGGTGACGGCGGCCAAAGTGATGGCAGCATCAACGCTTGAATTATTAGGAGCCAGATCGTAGCAAACTGGATTTTCCGAGGCAGTACTTACCAATTTCCCCAGCTATTTATCAACTTTGCTGCGCTGTCTTTTTGACTTCAAATGGGTTATCACACTCAGAGCTTGTTCTTCTCTGAAAACAGAAAGTAGCAGTGCATAAAACAAGGCAGAACCAGCAAGTAAACCAACAAAAACTAACCAATTGTCCAAAAGAAAAGGTCCCTTTTCCCATAAGCCGTATTCGCTGGAATACCAGGCAAATCCTGCCATCCCTCCAGAAGCCAGCAAGTAAAGCATGGACGAACGTACGGGCCACCAGTTTTTGCGTAATTCCGCTTCTTTAAGCATAAAGAGCGTTAACAGAATCCACTGAAACCAGGTTCCTGCAGCAAGCCCCAACGCCAAGCCGAATATTTCCAGGCTTTGACTCCACCACCAGCCCAGCAGTCCAGTCACAAAAATACTGATCAATGCTACTTTGACTGGAGTGCGAGTGTCTTTGAGTGAAAAAAACACCGAAGTCTGCAAGCGGATCACTGCAACTGCCGGAATGCTCAAGGCAAAGGCCTGAAGTGTGAGTGCGGTATTCTGAACGTCGCTCCAGGCATAAGCACCATGCAAATAGAGCATTGCCACAATCGGCTCTGCGGCAACGGCCAAGCCCACACTGGCCGGGAAAACTACCAGTAAAGTTGTAGACATAGTAAAGCGCAGGGTGTTACGGATTTTCTCCCAGTTTTCACTGGCAGTGTGCTGACTTAATTCAGGAAAGCCGGCTGAAGTGATTGCAAACGCAAATATGCCTAAGGTCAATTCAGAAAGACGGCTGGCATTGTAATAGTGAGTGACCTGCCCTGAAGGCATGAAGCTGGCCAGGTTGCGCAGTACGATAATGTTGATTTGATAGACTGCCACTCCAAGCAATGAGGGACCCAGCAGTTTCAGCAACCGATGAATATCCTGATCATAGAGAAAATTTTGCGGCGTAAAGGATTGTCCAACTTTTCTCAGCGAGGGAATTTGGATCAATATTTGCGGGATTCCGCCCAGCAGAACACCAATTCCGATACCAATCATCGGTTCTTCCAACCATGGAGAAATTCCGAAAGCTGCCCCGATGATGCCAATGTTTAATAAAATCGGCGCTGCAGCCGGAGCAGCAAAACGACGTTCCGCATTGAGTACACCCATTGCCCAGGCAACCATCGAAACAAAAATCAAATACGGAAACATGACACGAGTCAGCAGCACCGTCAGGTCGTACTTTTCTGGGCTGGAAGCAAAGCCTGCTGCAAAAAGATAAACCAGCTGCGGACTGAACAGAATACCCAATCCAGTCAGAACAGTAGTTGTTGCCAGGACGAGTCCCAAAGTTTTTGCCGCAAACTTCTTGGCCTCTTCCGGATTGTTGCGTTCACGGATTTCAGTGTAGAGAGGAATGAAAGCAAGAGTCATCGAACCCTCGGCAGTCAAGCGGCGCAGAACATTTGGAATAGTGAAAGCCTGCACAAAGGCATCGGTGACCCACCCGGCACCAAAAACATGCGCAATCACTAAATCTCGTGCTGCACCTAAGATTCGTGATAAAAGAGTAAAAATTGTGACCGTCCACGCGTGTTTCAGAATGCGTCCGGACTCCTCAGGATTATTTTTCAAAGGAATGGATGTCAATAATTTTCAATGATGACAGATTTGGTTAAGAGTTTTAGCCCTATGCAGATTTCCAGTCAGTTCCCGAAAATAGCGGACTTGCCAAGTTCTGCTTCAATTTCAACTAAGCGGTTGTATTTGGCAATACGCTCGCTACGCGATGCCGAACCCGTTTTAATTTGCCCTCCGGCCATAGCAACTGCAAAGTCTGCCAGAAACGTATCTTCTGTTTCGCCGCTGCGGTGCGAGATAATATAGTTCCATCCTGCTTTTTGGCAAAGCTGAATGGTGGCAACAGTTTCAGAAACTGTACCGATTTGATTGAGCTTGATCAATACAGCATTTGCTGCGTTTTTCTGAATACCTTTTTTGACAAAATCTGTGTTTGTCACAAACAAATCATCACCGACAATTTGAACTTTTTTCCCAAGTTTTTTTGTGATGGTAGAAAACCCATCCCAATCATGTTCATCCATTGGATCTTCAATCGAAACAATTGGATATTTTTCAACCATGCTGCTGTAAAATCCAAGCATTTCTGCAGAGTTCTTTGTGCCCTGCCTGGACTTAAAAAAGTCGTAATTCTCATTTTTGAAAAAGGACGATGCGGCTGCATCCAGCGCAAGGGAAATATCTTTACCAGGCTCATATCCGGCAGCCTGAATTGCCTCAAGAATTACTTCGCAAGCTTCTTCATTACTTTTCAGATTGGGTGCAAAACCTCCTTCGTCACCTACACTCGTGGCATATCCTTTTTTGAGCAATATCTTTTTCAGTGCATGAAATGTTTCTGCACCATAACGCAGGGCTTCCAGAAATGTTGGCGCACCAATCGGCATAACCATGAATTCCTGCAAATCGACACTGTTATCCGCATGTTCTCCACCATTGATAATATTCATCATTGGTACAGGCAGTCGGAATCCACCAACACCACCAAGATACGCATAAAGAGGGAGATTATGTGAGTTGGCTGCAGTTACAGCAGTGGCCATGGAAACACTGAGAATAGCATTTGCACCCAAATTGCTTTTGGTCGAAGTACCGTCCAGTTTCAACATCATCCTGTCAATTTCTGCCTGCCGATCCGGTGTCATGCCCAAGAGTTCCGGTGCAATTTCCTGATTCACGTTTTCTACCGCTTTGAGCACTCCCTTTCCACCATAGCGAGCTTGGTCTCCATCTCGAAGTTCAAGGGCTTCATTTTCTCCAGTTGAGGCTCCGGAAGGAACAGAGGCCGTTCCGGTTATGCCACTCTCAAGGGTTACCTTAGATCGGATTGTCGGATTGCCGCGTGAATCCAATATTTCCATGGCTTCGATTAAAATGATGCGATCTCTCATAAGGACTCTTTTGTACTGGTTATTTAAAATTTGTAAAATATTTATTGCTTCCATATAAATATCACTCATCAAAAGCTGCTTCAATCTAAAACATGGATTTCCCGCTTTGTCCCTGCTCAGTTAACTTCCGCTTCAGGGATGATTTAGTTTTCGACAGTTCCGGAGTTTTCAGGGGGTACTGACAAAAGTGGTGTTTTGCTCATTGAATCAAAGCAACAAGAATTAGGGATCATGTAAGAATCAAGGGGACATGAATCAGTTGGAAATGGAGAATTAAGGGGACAAAATTCTAAATCTCTTCCGAATCAAATTTCCAAAAGTTCGCTGCGATTGAACACTAAAAAATCGACCAATAATATCCCTCAGCAAACTATGTGGCAGTTCATTTACCTATGTATCCCCCCGTTCCCTCGTTAAAGAAGTAGAACTTGGCTGCTTTTTTGTTTTACTGAGCACTAGAATGCAGAATGCAAACTGTTCTACCCATCGCTCATTAAACCCCAAACACGGAATTTGACTTTAGCTCATTCGTCAAAGATAAGTGTTTTCTGCAAAACATAAAACGAGCAGATTAACACCAAAATTCAACTCCGGAATCTGTCAATTGTTTTGTCCTTCGATCGCCATTTCTATCAATTTTTGCAATTTATTTAAGATAATTTATTATTCAGGCCAATAATAAATTATTTAGTATAAACAATACATTAACTCAGTATTATAAAAAACATTACAACTTTTTCTTGGCAGACTATATTTTCAGGCAACAATATTGCTACGTTAGGGTATGAGGTCGTGAAAACTTTCGGCAGCATTGGTTAGTAATTCGAAGTTTCCGGGTTTTGTTGTCAGGACCATCGACTGGAAAAATTTTAAACAGAGTTTTCGAGAAAATAGTATGAGTAAGGTTTTCTACCCCTTTACTGAACAGCCCAAAGCTGAGCAAAAGCCAAAAAATGAAGAATGGCAAATAGAGGAAAACTATTTAAACCTCTGGGGCTATTTAAGAAGGAGGTATCCCAAAGTTGATTTGGAAGAAAAAAAATTTACAGATCTGATCGAACTAAAAACCACACTGGAAGGTCCACATCAACTGAGAGAATGGAACGAAGACATAGCTTCAGTTCGGAAACACTGATCACAGGTCGTGGACCAAACCCATCAAGGGTACATTTTCATGAATTCCTTTGGCAGCAACGACAAATCCTTTGAGGAGCGTTTTGATCCGAAGCTCCGCACAATCGGAGAGACCCAATTCCAAAAGCACGATCAGAATAAAGAAAAAACTTCCACCTCTCATTTTTTCCACATAGAATTTTCAGCATCAATTCCGCCAGAAACAAAATCGTTCTTGAGCGGAAAACTTCATGACATACTGGATTTTCCTGACAGATTCGACTTGAGAGTACATAACGCCAGCCATTTGCTGCGTTTTATTGATCAAGCAACATACGAAGCTGAAATTGGCTCTACTCTATCGAAAAATGTTTCACTTCCCGCCTCACGCATAGATAACGTCACTGCTTCACGGGCTTACAACGTGACGATTATTCTTCCAAAAAAACTGGACAGTGCAGAGATTATCGTCAACATTACACGCAACCTGTTCTCAAAGTTATTCGGAAATATTTTTTTTAATGAACAAATCCTTCCTCTGGAATTTTACCAACAAAGTGCAAAAGGTCGGAAACAAATTACCGCCGAAATTCCTGAAATACTGGACTTGGTCGAAGAGCTTAATTTTCATTCTAACAGTTTGGAAGGACATTGCGAAAGCGTTGCAAAGTCATACCGTCTTTCCATGGAAAAAGAGGGTGCCAAAATCCGGAAACAGTTATTAGGAGAGTGGCGCGAAAAGTGGAAGGTTCAGTCACTGTCAACAGAAGAACAACATATACTTTCCTCCATTTTCACCGAGTTTAAGGAGTCCTTCCGGACAAATCCTGAACAATTTAATCAGACAGTGGTTGAACGAATCAAGCAACTGAATTCACAGCTACATTTCATTTTGCCCCATGAGAGACAGGCTTATGAGAGGTTTGAACAAGAGCGTTTCACACACTACATCCGCTCCGTGCTTCACAAACTGGAAGAAATTTCTTCTCTGTCTGGGTTTGTTGAAGAACTGCATGAACAATTGAACAAATCTCCAAAAGTCGCAGATTTAGACGGACTCAACACACAAATTCTAACCCGTATGCGACAATTGAGAAAGGAGAAAAAGGTGATTCTTTTTTTTGTTCCAGAGATGCCGCTCAATTCAGAACTGGAACGTATCCGGCAAAGATTCCCGTTGCGCCTGATTAAATTGCTTCCGTCCGGAACTCCTCTAAAAGAGTGGTCAAAAGAATTAAAACGTATGGAAAAACACTACGCCGAGTCATTCTATTCAAAACTTTATTCCTCCCTTCACAGTTTGAGTAAATGGACACAGGCCCAGCAGGAGCTGAGGCCAGATGGTTTTTTGGAAAGTGCTGACGGTCAGCGGCTGAAAAAGCTGCTGCCAGTTTTGAAATTTCGAGCATCTGCAATCAAAGGGATGAAGAGCTCCCTTGGGGTATTGCTGGACATAAGCGAGCAATCGATTCAGCAAGCAGAATCAGACACCGTTAATCAGAGGCAATTAGTACCTCTGGACGATTTTAGAAAAGCCTGGAGCTATTTCAGCGCCTCTGTGTTAACCTTGCTTTATTATCAGGAGCCCACTGAATCAGCTGGTCTCCTGCAAGGTTTCAGAGCCGACAATTACCTTAAATCAATCCTGGAATTTGTGGACCAGCAATGTTCCCGTGGAATAAATCATTTTCACATCATTAAGCTGTTGTGGCTCGTTTATGAAGAAAGACAAGACTCAGAAGCTTTATCATTCATACTTTACTGTATTCAAAGACCACAGGATATTCTGCGTTACACTTTACATCAGGTGATGCGCCCGCAAACGGGAAAAACATCAATAGAACGCCGTCTGGAGAAGCTGCCTCAATATCGGGATGCCTTGATTACGGTATATAAAAATCGATTGCGGGAAGCCCTTGACTGATGGCTTTAGTGGCTGGGTGTCAGCTGCTGTACGTTCTATCATTAATCCTAAGCTCTAACTATCTCCCACAACTCTGTGTGCGACGATTCCTTTTATCATGGCAACGGTAATGATCATTCCAGCAATGCTGAGTGCTGCTACTAAAGCCCAAAAACTAATATTGTTGAGCAAAAAAACCAGATTTGCATCCAAAGCATCCTGCCAGCCAATATCGGAAAGATAGCCGGGTATTTTGGCTCCGCGGCTGACCGCCACGACTAGCATTGTTGCAGCCATCACCACTTTGATCATATAGTCTTTGACATAAGTTGTTCCCAAGGCACCCAACTGTACACCAATCAGTGATGTAGAAAGAATCAGTAAAGTGAGCCGGATATCAATCAGTCCGGACAGCCCCCACTGAATAGATCCCCAGGCTCCCATGATAAAGGCTATTCCCAACTCCGTTGCAGAGGCCACAACTGCAGAAGCACCAACCACGTAAATCATTCCTGGCACGCCTATAAAACCGCCAACCGCAATTGTTGCAGCCAGCATTCCTGTCGCTAAACCAATCGGAATGGTGACCCAGGCAGATATTCGAACTTTTGCCACTTTAAACTCCATCATGGGCGGAATTTCAAGTTTCATTAAAGATTCGGCCATTTTTGGAACTTTTTGACCCCCTTCGATATGCCGGTTTTTTAAAAGTTTGTAAGCATCGTAGCTGACAAAGCCTCCGACAATGATCAAAACAAACACAAAAACAACACTGACATAAAGATTAGATCCGGCATTGCCCCAATTTTCCAGAATATTTTTTTGGACTTGAACCCCCATCTGAACCCCAATGATGGCCGTTGCAGCCATCACTAGCGCTAATTTCAGATCCACTTGCCCATATTTGTATCTCTTGTAAGCCCCAACCATCGCCTTGGGAAATTTGTGACACATGTTACTCGCAACCGCAACAGCTCCGGGCGCACCAAGCGACATCATAGCCGGTGTTAAAACAAAAGCACCACCAGAACCTATGAATCCGCTCAATAAGCCGCCTACCAGGCCGATGACCATTAGAGCAATGATCTTTTGCAGAGTCATATCCATGAACATGATGGAAATATCTTTGATAACGTTCCCTCCAGTCTCTTTATCCAGAGTGACCATTACCTTTTTATTGATGGGAATATTGTCTTCAGTCATTGAAACGCTTAAGACCAGCACTTGCGATTCTTTGTTTCCTTCCTTAGTAAACACAGCGGTACGGTTTCTGGAATCGACTTGGGTAAATCGACCGGTCAATAGGTCTTTGGGGGGCGGTGCTCCACCGGCCAGTACAGTATTCAGATAAGCCATTGAAAAAAGAGCGAGCAACATGACAAGTATCAAACGTTTCATTGTGTATCTATTTCATTCAGTTAGTGGTTTGTATGATTTGCAAAAACAATGGACTCACTTTTATGTTTACCTACTTTTTCTCTTCAAGTCCTAATGTGCTGATAAAATAACTGGCAAAAACTCCATGTACGAATGAAAAGAAAAAGGCTGTGACAATCGGATAAACAGCATACCAGTTCCCTTTAGTAAAGTTGTTCATCACCCACTCTTCATTCATGAATAACAGGAGATAAGCTGAAATGGAGATTGCTCCAAAAATTAAAGTTAGTAAAACGGGCCTCTTCTTGTTGCCGGGGCTTACATTATTTTGCATCTTCGATTGATTGCTTCATAAACTTGTTCCAAATTTCAAGTACAGAAAATTTCTTTTATCAAGTCAAATAATTCTGTAATTTGATCATTGGCAATGCGGTAAAAAGAGTAGGTTGTCTCACGTCGAGAGACTAATACTCCGCGACTTTTCAACAAAGACAGATGTTGTGAAAGAGTTGTTTGCCGAATACCGGTGTAATATTCCAAATTCTGAACCGTTTGTTCGCCTCCTCGCAAAGCGCACATAATGCGCAAGCGGCCAGGATGAGATAGGACTTTTAAACATTGACCTGCAGTTTCAATATTTTCTTCCTGCTCGCCAAATAGTTGTTCGAGCTCGCATTTTAAAATTTCGTTTTTGCTCACAAAAGTATTCATAGTCCCTCCTTTTCGTCAGTTACGCTTACATGTCATAATTGTATATCATAATATACAAATAAGAAAAATTCCAGTCTGTCCTCAGATTTCTTGAAATAAACATCTATAAATAATGGACAGAGCATGATACAGAAATTATCCTTCAACCTTGAAATTACTTTTCTGGCTATAATCATGATTAAAATCAGCTGAATTTTCAGCTGTACTAACTACTGTTCATTTTTTTGGATTACTAAAGTAAAATGTTTAAAACCCTGTTAAATTGGCATGTTTTTCGCAGGTAAAAGTAACTGACTGCAACGCTTTTCCTTAATGCAAGGCTTTTTATTGAGGGGTAAATGATGAAATGGCTCAAATTCGAACCTCAGGAAGAGGAATTATCGGATCCTGAAACTTCCTCTATTTTAGTGTATTTGGGGCCCGAGGCACTAAAGCACGCTGTAATAGTGGATGATTTTAGTTCCTTCCAGGACAGTCCGGAGTGCATTCCCGGTGGACGGCTTTTGGAGGTTAGCCGTCAATACAGCTACCGTTTACGGCAAGTTGCTGATCTGGTTGAAGAGCCCTTGGAAGATCATAAATTACGAATGAAAGCACAGTCCAAGCGGAACTTTCACGCAGAAATCAGGCCTGAAAAACACCTTGACAAAAATGAGGACAACTTAATGATTGGAGGCTCCGATTCTTCTTATACAGAGTCGTCATCAGTGGACGCCAGTGATACAGAAGGAAACAATGAGCCACAGCAAAAGGTTCGACCTGAACAGGTACCATTTAAAGATCTGGAATCCCTTTTCGTCAAATAATCTAAACTGAATCAGCCTATAAAATCTACAGCCTGAACAGATTCGGCCTGAACCTCATGTTAATTCAAAGGCTGAATTTTGCCACTCCTCAAAGTCAACAGCTGCATTTCATGTTGAATTTCTCCCTTTTCGTTGAAGCGTATATTACCTGTAACACCTGGATATATCTGCATATTTTTCAGAGAATCCCGCAGATTCCGGTGACTATGGTTACGCTCGTCTTCTAGCAACTGCATCAACATCATCAGCGTGTCATAAGCATAAGCAGTATAGGCCGTCGGACCAATATAATTTTGATGTCGATATAAAATTCGTTCGTGCAACCGCAACAGATTTTGCATGGCAGGTGTTTTACTTTTCGGGAAAAAACTATCTACAAATACCGGGTATCTCACTCCCTTTAGTCCAGGAGCAAACGGAAGCGCCGAATCATTCCAACCACTATCTCCAAGGAAAGTCGTTTTTTTCATTTTGTAAACTGCACTATATGGAATAATGAGTCTCAAATTACTTACACCACCTGAACCGATAGCTACAAATACAGCATCGAAGTTGTGGATCGGTTCTTCCTTTTCTTTCAACTCATTCAATATTTCTTTATCTTCTGCACTCATGCGTTGAATTTTGCCTGTAAAGGTATCAAACTCATTCACCAGGCTTTTCTGACCTTCATCCTTAAAACCTTCTACTGCAACCACTTCACATCCTTTCAGTAATGCGGCATCCCAAAATAATTTCATTTTTTGCCGTCCTTCCCGCGTCTTTGCGTAAAGTATCAGAAAGCGACAAGCCTGGAGTTCACTCGTAGCGTATTCCAATAATTCGTAGACTTCCTGTTTCCAGCTTTGGTTATTGCGAAAAATAAATTCACCCAGTTCTGGAATACTGTCTGTTAATGACAGGGAAATTAAAGGCACCCGCAAACGTTCAGCTTCTTCTGCAGCTGCCTCCGAAGTTTTCCGGGCAAGCGGACCAATAAGGGCAATTACCCTCTCCGATTCCACTAATTCGCGGACCGCGCTTTTGGTTATTTCCGGATTCAAATGCGAGTTTCGGACTACAAGTTCCCATGAGTCCTCAAACTTTATCGACACCGGACCAGACGCAGAATCGTCTGGATCTTCTGAATTCCCATCTATCTCAATTTTTTGTGGGGTCGCATTATCACTCATGTTATCAGACAGATCAGGAAATTCATTGGAACGAAGTGCCAGCCACAATCCATTCAGTGTTTCCTGCGCTAATCTGGCAACTTTTGAACTTGAACTGCTCAAGGGTAGTATCACGCCAATTCTCCTGGGACTGACATTCAAAGCAGTTATGAATCGGACCTGTATTTGCTCCAAATGTTCAACCTCTTCTTGATCTCCAATTTTTCTCGCAACAACAAGTCTTTGATCCAAAAGTTTCAGAGCTTCACGATGACGTTTCAGTTTTGCCAATAGTTCCAGCTTCATTTCGAAAATTTTATCCTGCAGCCAGGTTAAATTCGGATAATTCCCTAATAAGATGCTTAATTCTTCAGGAGACTGAATTTTTTTTAGCAGATTTTCCAATTTTTCCAGGTTGACCGATTTTGCCGTTTCCAAATTATTCAGTTCTTCAAGGCGATATTGAATTGCCGTGAAAAGATCACCTTTAAGTAGAGCTTCGTCACTGAGCATGTGCAAAAAATCACTACGGAATTTTGGCTGCAGAGATTTTGATGCATGTTCCCGCATTATCAAATTTTGATTGAGCGGTTTATTCTGAGACAACAGGGATTTGTTTAAAAAATAAAAAACCAAAGACGCCATCTGACTTTGCGGACGTTCTCTCAAAAATGCGTTTGCCAACTGCTCTGCTGAAGCCCACTCATTCAGGTAATAAAGCAGTTGGACTTTCAGCCGCGTGCGCTCTTCAATCATTAGCTGGTCTTCTACTTCCTCATACATTTCCATGGCAGCTTCCGGATCTGAAATGAGCAGATTTTCAATATCTGTCACCAGCATTTTTACTCCCGAATATTCTAAGTTGGCCCACTCTTTTTGTGTTTCTCCAGTTTGCTTTTCAGAAGCAGCATAAGAGTTCAAAGCTACAGATTGTTCTTTGCTAGAAAACCACGGGAAAAATCTGCTTAAAAATGAACTTGAAGAAAATGTGTTGCGATTTTCCGATTGTACCGAAGGCAGCACGGGTTTTTGTGGAACTTCCTGAGCTATTGAAAAACTCGGATTTCTGGTATCAAGGTGTGCCCGTACCGGTTCAGGCAGGTCTGTAGGAGTGGACGACAAGTCTGAAGGTCTCAGTGGAATTTTTTGCCCCGTAAATTTTGTTTTGCTGAATACCTCTGAATTTTGCTCTAGCCATTGACGGTCACTGAGCAGACTTTGTGCAAAAGCGGTTCCGGTTATTGTTTGATAACTCCAGAAGTTTAGCAAGGCACTGAGTAAAATTGGAAAAATTATAACTATACGTAAAAGCATTTTCTTATCCGATTTTTCTTTCAAGCGTTGGTAGCAATAATCTTAGCTGGAATACGGTGGTTTTCTTCTCTAATCGTGAGCCGTTGACTATCAAAATACTCAAGCAAATCAATAGCGTGTTTGCGAGAAATGTTTAGCAATTCTTTGAATTGGATCACAGTAATATTTTGATTTTCATCTAAATAAATCCGGAGACTTTCCAGAATTGTTTCAATCTGCTCTGGATCATAGTGCAAATCATCTGCAACACGTACAAGCTGCTTGGAGTGTACCGCAGATTTCAGCATTGCGACTCCATCCTTTTCGTTCAAACCCAGTTCTTCAAGCAAATGAGTGCGACGCAGAGGTTGAAAACCTCCAGACCTGATCAATTTAAGGCAATACGCCAAACTATCTTCTTGGGATTGAGAAACTTGCTGCTGATGTTCTGCTAAGGAAAAATACTGATTATTTTGTAATAAAGCACCTACCTTTAGCAGATATTTTAGCAAACTTTCAACCTCTTTTCCTGAAAAAATTAGAGACAATTTACCACCCAGTTCAGAACTGGTCATCCCCTCACGGTCTGGAAATTTTTTATGATGCTTCCCCAATACTTTGCCTAAAAAATTTCCGATGCGTTCAACATGCTCAATATGCAGATAACGCCTGGTAATTGATTCGACACAAAGTATTTTTTTCTGACTTTGCAAAAGCTGCAAAACTTTCCCTGATTGCTTGGTAGAAAGACCTGAACGAACCGAAAATTCCGACTCAACCACTCCCCTCACAGATTGCAAATAAATAACTTCTTCCGATCGCACATTTTCGTCACCAGCGTGCAAACGCCTAAGCCGTTCCGGAAGCTCTTGCAGCACTCTCCGGGATTTGCTGGGAGAAGGATCAACCACCACTCCTCCACCTAAAGTAAACATCGGTGAATAACTCCTGACGATAAAACGGTCCCCATACCGCCCGCTTAACAAACTTTCTGAACGAAATTGAACCAGTGTCGTTTTTCCGGGAGACAAACTTTCACCCTCCAAAAGAACTATCCGTCCAAAAACTTCCCGGCTTCCGAGATGGAGCCTGACACGAGTCCTGTTTTTCAGAGGAGCTGAAACATCTTCAAGCAGGGTCAATGATGCATTGAGCATATAACTGGTGAGTAATGACTCAGGTTTTGCCAACTGATCACCACGCTGAATTTTTTCTTTGGTGATTCCGGCCAAATTAAGGGCGGCTCTCTGCCCGGCATGTACCAATTTGACTCCCTGACCGTGGGCCTGCAATCCTCTGATACGCACGCTCCTGTGTTGTGGAAATTGCTGTATCTCTTCATCTTGACTAAGTGTTCCGCAGAGTACTGTTCCGGTAACGACTGTGCCAAAGCCCTTTACTGTAAAGGAGCGGTCAACATTCAACCTGAATGGTTTTTCTGTTTCCGGATTCTGTATTTGTTTTGGTAGTTTTAACAGTGCCTCCCGGAGTTCGTCCAATCCTTCTCCCGTCGCAGTAGAAACAGGGATAACCGATGTTCCCTCAAGAAATGTTCCCACAAGTAATTCCGAAACTTCCTCCTGACACAGTTCCATCATTTCCGGATTTTCCACCAAATCAATTCGAGTGAGTGCCACCACTCCTGTTTGAATTTTCAACAAATTGCAAATATTCAGATGTTCCCGTGTTTGTGGCATCACTCCTTCATCTACAGCTACAACAAGTAAAACTGCATCCATACCTGCCGCGCCTGCCAGCATGTTGTGAATAAATTTTTCGTGACCTGGAACATCTACAAATGCCACCTGATTACCTTGTTCGTCCTCATAATGTGCAAATCCAAGATCAATGGTTATTCCACGTTTTTTTTCTTCAACCCAACGGTCTGTATCAACTCCCGTGAGGGCTTTGACCAAAGTTGTTTTTCCGTGGTCGATGTGCCCGCTCGTGCCGATGACGAAAGGCCTGGAGTTTGGTGCCACAACTTTTCTTGAAGACATTTTATATTTTGGTGAATGTGAATTTTCTTCTAACTTAACTGCAACTTTTTGAACAGCTAATACGATTTTTAACTTTTATTTTAATATCAACCTGCATAGGACTCAAGTTCCTCTGAAAAAATTTAAGTGGCTTCAGTAAAATAGTTTGCTATAATCACAGTGCTGCACAAAATGTTGATTTGTTTTGATTACGATAAAATGGAGAATGAGTTGAAACTGCTAAAACATCGAATATTTAATATCAAAATAAATATTTTCTTTGTCTGTTCAGGACTTTTGTGGATATTTTCACCAAATGGGATTGACGCCGTAGAAAGTTATTCAAGAGATTCCGCACACAGGGGAGTAGTAGATCTTGCACCATATCAAATCTATCCTGAAAACAGGATGGGCAACGGGATTTACCTCAACAAGAAGCTTTTAGCTACTCATCCTCAGCGTGTGATTCTCAATATTGTCAGCATCAAAGACACTGAAAGTCATGTTTACCTCTTTCGAGGAGAAAATGGGGTTTTGGGACTGAACATTGTGAAAGGTGAGACAGACGGAGAAGCACGTTTTTGGCAGGTTGATCCGGAGTTTTACCAATATTCAAACAATACTACAGGCATAAAAAGAATTTTCAGAATATTTCGAAATGATGTTAAGCCCGTACTGCCTTTTCTGCGGACTGGATCCGGTGTTTCTACTTCCGCAACTCATGCTGTATTTTATCACGTCTCCAACTCAAAAGAAATCACATACCTCAATGCAAGCGGTCAGGAAATAACAGGAAGGATTTACACGTTCAGGCTCCATGTCATCAACCGTAAACTTGACGGTTTTAAAAGCATTTTTAATCTCCAGATTCAGGATGTAAGTTATAGTCTAAAACTGGTTTGGGAAAATGAACATTCAGTGAGCTATAAATTGGCTAATGGGAAAAAGCACACAGTCGATTTGCTAAAATATGTGCCTGAGCTTTTTTAAAAAGAATCCTGAACACTATCTGCTGAAATATCTGCTTACTCAATCCCCGCACTTACAGTTAAAACACAAAACAATGTCCCAACATATCTCCTGTTTGATCTACGATATGGACGGTCTTCTCCTTGATACAGAAGGCATATACACTGAAGTCACCCAACAAATTGTAGGTGAATATGGAAAGGTTTTTGATTGGTCTGTAAAAGAAAAAATTATTGGCCGACGGGCTATTCAGGCTGCAGAAATTATAGTTGAAAGTCTGGGTTTGCCGATTACTCCACAAGATTATCTGGATACAAGGAAAGATGTTTTGTTGGAAAAATTTCAAAACACTACGGCTCTGCCTGGCGCAAAAGCAATAACAACCCATTTTTACAAGCAGGGAATTCCACAAGCGCTTGCAACCAGTTCCTCGTCGCCAATGTTTGATGCAAAGTTCAAAAAACACAAAAAGTGGTTTTCACAATTCGCGCAGATTGTCAGAGGCGATGATCCGGAACTGGAAGAGGGGAAACCTGCTCCGGATATATTTTTGTTAGCCGCAAAACGAATGGGCGTATCTCCTTCAGAATGTTTGGTTTTTGAAGACGCGCCTTCCGGAACCGAAGCTGCATTGGCAGCAGGAATGCCTGTCGTCGTTGTGCCTAATCCTAATATGGATCACTCCCGCTACAAAGATGCGTCACAAATAATATCTTCTCTGAAAGACTTTGATCCAGAATATTGGGGACTGCCCGGATTCACTGAAGCCATTTAACATAATTTCTGTTTCAGTAAATGGATTAACTCATCGGTCAGATTGTTGCTGGAAATACCAAGCAAAGGAATTGACTGCAGCCGAAAAAATTTTCAGATTCCACAAAAAAGAGTTCATACATTATTCATGGAAACTACCATGGCGCCATCTTGACGAGCTGAATGAATAGCTGGAATTTTGGTTTCAGCTGAAATGTTATCTTAATACATTGCAATGAAAGTACTTATCACAGGATCGTCCGGATTAATCGGTTCTGCCTTGGCTAAATCCCTGACTTCAAATGGTCATGATGTAATCCGTTTGCTGCGTCATAGCTTTGCCAATGACTCACCTGTTTGGGGTCCTGAAAATGGAGTAATGGATCTGGCAGATGTCGGTGAAATCACCGCAGTTGTACATCTGGCCGGTGAAAACATTGCGGATGGTCGTTGGAGCGGAAGTAAGAAAAACCGCATCCTTAACAGCCGCGTCAGAGGGACAAAGCTCCTGGCAGAGTATTTTGCTGACTCTGATCAGAAGCCGCAGGTTATTATTTCAGCTTCAGCGGTGGGTTTCTATGGAGATCGTGGTACAGAGATTGTTGACGAAGAAAGCAATGCAGGAAAAAGCTTTCTGGCCAATGTTTGTGTGCAGTGGGAAGATGCTTTAAATGCTGCTGTTGAAACGGGAATTAGGGTGGTAAAAGTTCGCTTTGGTACTGTTCTGAGTATAAATGGCGGTGCTCTAAAAAAAATGCTCCTGCCTTTTAAAATTGGAGCGGGTGGCGTTATAGGGAGTGGGGAACAGTACATGAGCTGGGTGAGTATTGATGATGCAGTAGAAATGATCCAATTTGCTATTGCCAACGACTCAATTCAAGGTCCCATAAATTTTGTCACACCTAATGCCATCAGCAACCGAAAATTCACCAGGACTTTTGGGCAGGTTTTGCACAGGCCCACAATTTTTCCACTGCCGGCATTTGCTATCCGTATTGCACTCGGTGAAATGGCAGATGAACTGCTGCTGAACAGTACCCGGGTTTTCCCAAAAAAACTTGTGGAAAGTGGATACAAGTTTCTGCAGCCGGAGCTGAGTCAAGCTCTCGATCACTTAACGAAAGCTGATACTTGCAAAGTATAAAAACAACCATCAAATTTTTATTTTTTATACATTACAAATGCTCCCAGCTTAGTTTCATAAAAACACTTTAGTAAATTTTGTTCACACTTAGTTTATAATGTATTCTACGGAAAAATCCTTTGAAATCCTCCAAAATTATGTAAAGCACCGGAATCAGAATGAGGATTACGAAGGTGGAAAATAGTACTCCGAATGCAAGGCTGATTGCCATTGGAATCAGGAAACGCGCTTGTAAGGATTGCTCAAAAAGCATCGGCAACAAACCAAAAAAAGTCGTCAGTGTTGTTAGTAAAATAGGCCGGAAACGGCGAACACCGGATTCCACGACTGCTTGAGCAATCGACGAACCTTTAGCGCGGCTCCGATTGATGAAATCGACTAAAATCAGCGAATCATTGACCACTATTCCTGTTAGAGCCACAAGGCCCAAAACGCTAATGATACTCAGATTGTATCCCAAAAGTAAATGTCCTATCAAAGCTCCAACTATGCCAAAGGGGATTGCTGCCATGATGATAATCGGTTGAAAATAACTCCTGAATTGCAAGGCAAGTAAGCTAAAAATCAGCACTATTGCAACAATTCCGCCTTCTTTAACCCCAGTCATTGTATTTGTTTGCGCCCGGCGTGATCCTTCAAAGGAGAATTGTAGCGCTGGATTTTGACTTATGGTTTTCGGAAGGAGATCTTTTTTCAGGGACCTAACTATTTCTCCAGTGTTCGAAACTCCTGAATCGACGAGTGCCCGAACACTCACAATGCGCCGGCCATCGACACGTCGTATTGCACTGTACGACTGACCGTATATAAGCTCAGCTACCTGGCCCAATGGCAAGCGCTCACCTCCTGGAGCAAGAATCACCATGTCTTCCAAGTCTCGCAAGTATCGGCGTTGTTCGAAAGGCAAACGAAGTTTCACGCTTACCTCATCACTACCACGCAACAGCGTTAACACTTCCACCCCCTGAAATGACCCTCGAACTTGATTAGTCAATTCTTGGGTACTTAAACCAAGAGTTCGCCCAGCAGGACTGAGCCGTAACTGAACCTCACGCTTTCCATCCTCTGTACTGTCTTCAATATTGCTAACACCAGGATATTCAGCAAATTCTTCTTTAAACTGTTCAACGATGCGCAAGAGTATTTTTGGATCAGGATGACTTAATTGTAAATCGATATCATAAGTTGAACCCATAGAATGACGTGCGCGAACGTTGAGGGCTTCTATTCCTGGGATTTCCCCCATGCTTTTCCTCCATTTTCGAGAAAAATCGACCGCAGCAAAACCGCGTTCGTTTAATGGTTTTAGAAAGACTCTTACAGAAGTTTTGTGTCCACCTCCTCTACCAACATTGCTGTAAACTCCGTCATGAACCGGATGCCCAGCCTCAGCTTCATATTCGCGGAGCAAGGTATCGGCAGAGCGCAACATTTTTCTCTCAATTTCTCTGCTGACACTGGCCGGTGTACCAAATGGCATTCGTGCTGAAACAGCTATCATGTCACGGTCAATTTTAGGAAAAAAAGTGAAGCGCATGTGTCCTCCGACTGCGAGTCCCACTGAAAGCATGATGAAAACCAATCCAAGTGCGAAGACAGCATAACGGTAGGTGATTACTTTTTCCAGAGTCTTCCGGTATATCTTTTGAGCAAACCAAACCAATCCTGAACTAAAAAAATGACGTGGATGTTCCAAAATTTTTCCGAATGGCCATAGAATAAAGCTAACCACCCGATTCACATGGGAAAGATGACCTGGAAGAATAAACATGGCCTCAATCAAAGAAAATAATAAAACAACAATCAACACATTCGGAATGTTTTGAAAAATATTTCCTGTCACTCCAGGAATAAAATAGATTGGAATGAACGCCGCAATGGTGGTAAGAATTGTGATCAGTACAGGTGGTCCAATCTCAATTGCTCCTTCAATGGCAGCTTCAGAAGGACTCTTGTCCATCTCCTGGTGTGCAAAAATATTTTCCCCAACCACAATTGCATCATCAACGACAATTCCCAGTACCAAAATAAATGCAAACAGGGAAATCATATTGATACTAGTGTCCATTGAAGGCATAGCAATCATAGCTCCCGCAAAACTGAGCGGAATTCCCATCATTATCCAAAAAGATAAATCAATACGTAAAAAAAGCGACAGTGTTAAAAAGACCAATCCGAGTCCGAGCCAAAGATTCTTCATCAATAAATCAATACGATCCCGCAATACTAAAGAACGATCATTAACAATTTGCATTTTTATACTAGAAGGCAATTCCTCCCTCAAATCATCAAGTTTAGATCTGACCGCTTTTGAAACGTCCGTCGGTGTTTGTTCCCCCACCCGGTAAACCTTAATGCTTTCGGCAGGTTTACCGTTATAACTTGAACTAATATCTGATTCCTCAAAACCATCCCTTATATGGGCAATGTCCCCGAGCCTCAAGATACCTTGATCAGTGGTCAAAATGGGAATATTTGCGTATTCTGCTACAGTATATCGTCGTTCTTTTGTACGGATCAGCAGGTCACCTCCTGACGTTTGAATTTTCCCTCCGGGCATGTCTATTGTAGCCTGTCTGATAATTCTGGAGACCTGATTCAGCGTGAGGGCATACTGTTGCAGAGCTGTCTCGGAAATCTCCAGAGTCATCTCAAATCCTTTTGGTTGTTCAACATCGACTTGAGTGATGCCCGGATGAGTCAGTAAAGAATCACGAACCCTCTGAGCAAGCTCAATCATAGAACGTGCAGGGGCATCACCGTAAATAGTAATATTCAGTACTTCTCTTCGAATTCTCGGCTGTTGAATTTGCGGATCCTCAGCTTCCTCTGGGAGTGTACTTAAACGTTCAACGGCAGATTTTATATCGTCAAAAACACTGTCCTTATCAACATCCTTTTGCAGTTCAATACGCAAACTACCTATACTTTCCTTTGCGGTCCCAGTAACTTTTTTGATCCCAGTGATACCACTTAAAGAGTCCTCAATGGGCAGCAAAATTGACTCCTCTACTTCATCAGGTGTAGCACCTGAATAAGGTACCGCCACAATGATAAAATCCAAATCCATTTCCGGAAAAACTTCTTGCTTAATGTTCTTAACACCCATTGCTCCTGCGAAAAGAATAATTATCATCAACAAGTTTGCAGCAACTTTATGTTCTGCCATCCAACGGATCATGACTCTTCCTTCCGCGTGTCAGCACTTTTTTGTCCCTGTTTTTTCCCACGCTGTTTTCCCATTTCTTCCGGACGTTTTCTTTTCCATCTTTTTTCTCCTGTCATCTTTTTCCAGTCCATTTTTTCCACTCCAGCTAACCGAATCTTTAGGCCATCAGCTGCACCTTTTATGGGTGAGATGATTATTTTCTCTCCGGGCTTTATTCCTCCAGAAAGAAAAACATTATCCTGATCTAGATGTGCTATCTGGACTCGTCGGACTTGCAATTCGATATTCCTCTGTGCTGAAGTATTCTTCGGTACAGAATCAGTAGTTTCGGTAGCTTCCAGGACAGAAGCCTTGGGGAATGTTTCCAAAGCAATCCAAACCGTATCCCGGTCCCTTAAGGCTTGCGCCGGAATTGTGACCACATTCTCGAGTTGCCGCCCTGGAATTGTCACATCAACGAAAGCTCCCACAAAAAGAGGCATGTTCGAAGTTTCAGGAATCACCGGATTTTCTGGATTTTCCTCCTCCGTTTTGTTAATTTGCACGGTTCCAGAAGGTTTCTTTTTTTTCGCTTTCACTTGAGGCATGCGTTTCAGCCGAAAAGGGTCATTGGCTTCAGCGATCAATTGCACCATCATTCCGCGCGGTGTAAGTTCCAGCAAATGCCGTTTCACCGTCGCAGGCCAAACTAACGCAGAACTCATTCCGGCCAGAGAAATCAGCGCTGGAATCTGATATTGATTCCCGGAATCCGTTGATGCCGAGTTTTGCGGCAGCCAGTCCATACGACCCATCGGTAAATCGATCACGACCTCGGCCTGATCACTTCCCAGCAAAGTCGCCAGTTGCGCACCAGGATTGACATATTGCCCCAAATCTACATTTTTGGACTGCACCACGCCGTTGAAAGGTGCCTTCAAACGTGATTGTGACTGCCGGATGCCGATGCTCAAAAGCGAATCGCCTTTTTTGAAAAAACTCCCTTCGTTCATTTTAGGACTAATCCAGATAACTTCTCCGCCAATTCGTGCGCTCAAGACTACTTTTTTTGCGGCACGAACACGTCCATGGGTTCGCACCTCAATTCGCGGATTAGATAAAGTTGCCTCCATCACTTCCACTAAAGCGCCCCGTTGAAAATTCGGTTTTTTACGAGCCGTCGGCTTGTTTTTCAACAGAACGAAAGTGGCTCCTGCTCCTATCCCAAGCACCAAAACCGGGAGCCAGAATTTTAGATTAAATAGTTTTTTCCACATGTAATCGATTAAGTCAAATAGGTTGAGGAAAATTTGGCAAATTCAAACAAAAGGTTGCACCTTCTCCAAATTTACTTTTCACAGAAATTGTGCTACAGTGCGCTTCAATAATGGTTTTGCACAAGCTTAGTCCGAGTCCATAACCGCCTGTTTTTTTGTTGCGGGATTTGTCGTTGCGATAAAACGGTTCAAAAATCAAATCCAGCGCAAGGCCCGCTTCTTCTGGAATAACCTGGCCATGATCCTGAATTTCAATGTGTGTCCCGGAATCCGTTCCGTTTATGCTAATTCCGACCGGAGCATTTTCCGCATTTGAATATTTTAGCGCATTGGCCAATAAATTTTTCAATACGGTTTGTATTTGTTCCGCGTCTACGAAAGCCTGACACGTTTCCCGAACACTTTCAAAACGAATCCCCGGAGCATGTCCTTTAAAAGCCAAACACGATCCCTGAATTAGTTTGACCAAATCCGTTTTTTCTCGATTTAATTGACCATGTTCACTTTTCAGCCGGGCAGTTTCTAAAATCTCCGTTACCATCTGCTCCATTTCCTGCACATCGATGAGTAAACTTCACCGGATGAATTTTTCGGAATGAATTCAAGTGCAGCTTTCATGCGTGTCATAGGGGATCGCAATTCGTGGATCACATCGAGCAAGAGCTGCTCACGGGCAGAAAGCATCTCCAGAAGGCTTTCAGACATGCGATGGTAAAACCCATTTTTCCGAGATAGTCAGTCAGTAGCTGATTCAGTTTTTCGTCATCATCGATGATGAGAACTCGGAAGGTCATAAAGCTGATTTATTGATTGTCTGCTATTTCTATCGTTTCTCCAATCTTCAAGGCTCTAAATTGTGTGTTTTTAATCCCATTTTTCCTCATGGCTTGTACCAGCAATTCAGGAGGTTCCAAAAAAGGTTCATGCGTCAATTGAAAAGTACCCCAATGTATCGGGATTGATTTTTGTGAACGTATTTCATTGTGAACCAAGACTGCCTGAGCAGGATCAAGATGCTGAGGAAGCATAAAATACCTTGGTCCGTAAGCTCCAATTGGTATCATTGCCAGCTCAAACGGTCCCAATTTTTGACCAATTTCCTTAAACAGTTTTCTGTCGTAGCCCGTGTCTCCTGCAAACCATGATTGGAAATCTCCAATTTCGACAGCCCATGATCCCCATAAACTTTTGTTGGTGTCCCATGGTGTGCGCCTGGACCAATGAATGTTTGGTGCAATAGTAATTTTTACTTCTTTTGCAAATTGGTGAGACTCCCACCAATCAAGTTCAATGATTTTTGCCGAAGAAATCCCGCGACCCAAAAACCACGACTTCAATCCCAAAGGCACATACCACACAACAGAATTCCCGAACATGTCCACCGTACTTTGATCCAAATGATCATAGTGGTTATGTGAAATCACCACAAAATCAATTGGCGGCATTTCCTCATAGGAAAGTGCTGGCGGTGTAGAGCGTTTTGGAGCAAGCCACTCCAAAGGAGATGGATAATCGGTAAGATGGGGATCAGTTAAAAAATTAATTCCTCGGTACTGCACCAGAACTGTAGCATGTCCAATCCATGTTGCGCGAGCTATATCAGCAGGCGAATTTATTTGTTTGTGATCCGTTTTTGCTAAAATACTTTTTATTTCTTTTGGCTCAATGGAAGGATAAGATCCTTCTTTGAGCCGCATTTTGAACCACTGAAAAAAAGTGTTATCCACCTTGGATTTGAAACTGCTCTTTCCGTGATGCACTTTATTTGAGTCATAATTGACACTGTTGGAACAGCTCGTACTTGTCGTCATAACAGCACCCAGAACGATAGCGCTCATAACAATGAAAATGAAGGAACTATTCATTCTTAATTGTTGCCTTTTCCGCTCCAGAAATTTTATCTGAACGCAAATGCACAAGAAGCTCAAGATCATCATGCGGGTCGGCAATCAAGCCGCCAACAACAGCCGGAACCACGATTTTCAGGGCTGAAAATGTCGTCTTGTATCGCCCTTCAATGAGAACATATCCGGGTTGCTTCGTAAAAATCAGTGCAAATTTGACCGGAAATTTCCCACCTGCGACTTCGAGATCTCCGGAAACTTCGGATTGTTGATTGTCCAGCATTTTTAGCAAAACGGATTTGCCCAACCATTCAGAAACAAAACGAATGTTCGGCGTGAGATCGGCTTTCAGAATTTCCGGCATGTCTTCATCTCGAAGATCTATTCCGGATTTTAGCGAACTTGCGGGAACACTGACTTCTACTTGCGCCTGTTGGCCGGAAGCATTCCAGTGCATTTCTGCTGTTACCTCACAGCTTTTGCCAATCACCTCCACATCAGCAAAGAAGAACATGGTTTTAGTTGTGTAATAAGCCAAGCAATGTTCTTCCGCAGCAAAAACGGGTTCTTCCGCAAAAACAGCTTGAGTACTCATAGTGAACAAAATGGCGGTGGTGAAAATGGTGATGATTTTTTTCATAGGAAATCTTTCCATTATGGATGATTTGCAGGGTGGACAAGTGGAGCACATCCTCCACGATTGTTGAGAAAAGGTGGCTGAGCTTCGTGTAAGTCTCGCTTTATCCATCCTATTAATAATTAACGATTAATGCCAGAATCCGCCACGTTGCCAGCCCCAGCCGCCTTTTTCAGTACGTTTACGGCGCCTTTCCATTTTTTCCACAATTTCCGCCCGTTGTTCCGGAGTCAATGCGGCATGGAATTTTTCGAAACTGCCGGCGAATTTAGGTAGCTTGGCTCGTAGCTGATCTAAGCTTTCTATTAAAACCGCTTCCAATTTGTCGGCATCGGCGGTTTTGTTTTTCATTTGTGCGAGAATTTCGTCGTTGACGGCTTTTTGAATTTCCTGCAACGATTCTCTTTCTGCAAACAGGTCTTCTGCAATGGGTGCGATTTTTTGGGATTGTTCCTCGCTGAGATTCAAACGATCGGTGGCAAACTCAGTGGCACGCTTGGGTGTCATCTTTTTATTCCGGCAACCTGCGAGTGCCACTGAGATTGTGACTGCTATTAACACAGCGATTAGATATTTTCTCAGACAAAACTCGGATTTACAACGATTCTTCATGGTACTCCTTTTATTTATGTGGTTCAATGCTGGTGAATTCACGTGATTATTCATTTTAAGCAAAGCTTGGAAGAAAAGCTTTTCTCGGCAGTAACAGGGTGTATCAGTTTGTATCAGTATTTGTCATTTATTGGTTTATTACTGAAAATGGTTTTGAGGAATGTCGGAACGGTTTTAGCACTTCTTGTATTTTGTACTCTTAATTCAAAAAATAAATTAATTTACTAATATTGCGGAATTGACCAAACCCTTTGAGATTGTTAAACTGTAGTATCTCCTTTTCAAGGGGACATGGTGCTGGACCACTTTTTAGTAAAGGGAAACTATGCGAATTGTAATAATCGTCATTGTTGGCATTTTATCTTATTTGGTTGTAGTGCTGCCAGGCTACTTTTTTATTGTTCCACGGGATGCTGAGATGTTTTCAGGCAACTGGACATTGACAGAATTGCCGGTGGAGGATGCAGTTAATACATCAACAAAACTTTCCGTGGCAAATCCAGGTGATGCACCGTCTCCAAAGTGATCTGTCACTTTTTGCAGTTCCACATTTCTGAACTTAACCCGAATGTGGTGGTGTTTTTACTGCATTGCTTTTTTCAACTTTTTGACAATCGGAGGTTTTATGTCCATTCATCTCTCTTTTAATAACATTCGAAACTCCAAAGCTGTTTCCGAACATGTTCATCGGGCATTTGAAGAACTAATCAAAATTACTGACGATAAATATCCTTTTCACATAAAGCTGAATAAAGTTGCAGGAGAGTCTTATCATGTGGGCATCAATTGCAGTTATAAAAGCAAGCAACTTTCTAGCAAAGCCGACAATGAGAATCTTTACAAGGCTCTTTCCAAAGGAATTGATTCCATGAAAACCCAAGTGATCCGTAAAGCAGAAAAAATCCGAGGCTGAAAATTTTTTACTCCCAGGAAGGCTCAGCTGGAGTCTCCCATTTTTCTCGATTCAAGAATTTCATGTTTGGACTTGTATCTTACCATGTCAAAAATCTTCTGACAATTTTACTGCTCTTATCGTCTATATTGTTGCTGGGGGAATCTACTCAACTTCATGCGGCCTGTCGTGGAGAAGGATTCATGGGTATTTCTTCTAATGACCCCATTATGTCCTGGGTTGATTTGACCTACTCTCCAACTTATTCAAGCGCAAGTACATCCGGAACATTAGGGTGCAAAAACTGGAATTTTGGAATCGGAAGATACATGGAATATGTACTGAATCAATTTCTTAAACAGTCACACACACAATTGTTAGCTGAAACAGTACAAGGTCACGGATCTCATCTAGAAGCTTTGACAACACTGATGACTTGTCCGCCTTCATCAGTAGAAACATTTTCGGGAATGTTATGGGCACATCGGCAACAAACAGTTGAGATTTTTGAAACATCAAAACAATCTCAGGAATTTTTGACAGAACTCCGGAAATGGATAAAGGCTAATCCGGAATTACGGAACACTTGCAGACTTTCTTAAAGAGGTATCTATGCGTTTTAACACAATTCTGCTGCTAGCAATCGTGACAATCCTCTGGAGTGAGGCCGCGTTGGCCTGCCACAAGGGGGGCCCAATGGGGTTCGCTAGTAATGACCCTGGTGCCTTTTCTCTCGACGTTACACTATCACCGTTTTATACCGGTGCCAGTTTATCCGGTACGGCTGGTTGTAAGGAATGGAATTACGGCCGGCATCAACGGATTCAATACCTGGAAACTCAGTGGACATTTATAAGAGAAGAGGCCTCTCAAGGTGAGGGGGAACGTCTGATTGCACTGGCCCAGATAATGGGCTGCACTGCAGAAAGACAAGCACAGTTTGCGGTTTTGGTCCGGAATAACTATTCTTCCCTCTTTAACGAGAAAGAGGACCGTAGTATTTTTTTGCTGAAGCTTGAAACTCTTTTATCGCAAAATCCATCGTTGTCCTGTTCAGCTTAAAACATCTTTCTTCCATAAAATTAAATCCGTATGAAAAATGATTTTATAATGCACCTGGTGATTATTGGTGGAGTTATCTTGGCGTTTTTTCTAATTTTGAAAATTTTTACATTCAGTTTTAATCTTCAGTTTCGAAATTCCTTCCTCTCATAAAATCAACTCTCTTTTTAATTCCGGCATATGAAAACCGATTAAGGTTTTACGATTTATTTTTTGCCGTTGATCATGGACATATTTTGTGATGATTCCTGCTTTTTTCAGCCTGCGGTTGTGCTGCAAAGTTGAGCCTGGTATTTGATGATATTTGTAAAGCAAGTTTCTGCATTCTTCGGTCCCGGAAAAATTTCCGGAATACGTCCTGTATAAAAAATACAGAGTAATAATCTGGATTGAACGTTGTTCAGCAAAATACTTTCGCCATGGATCCAGCATACTTTCTCTACTTCTCAGGTTCCATCCAATTCAATACTTCACTAAAATAACTACGTTCTAGAGGACCAATCCTTCCATCTGCCGTCAGTATTCCAGTCACAGCTTGGGGCAACTAATATTTTTCATTGTTGACAGTGATTCGGTATCCAGCACCGTATCTTCATTCATTGGTAAGAACTAAAAAGAAAATAATAAAAACTATTTCTAACTGTTTTAAATAGTTAAGGTATTTGATTAAATTAACATGCTATTTAAGAACAACCTGAGCCACCTTGTCCGCAAATTTCGCAAAGAACGGTTGCATTCAGAAACAATTTGTTATAATCTGAGAGCTAAATATTGCTGAGATTTACTCAGCGGCTTAAACTGACTTTTATGCCATAACATGGAGATTTGAATGAATTGGCTGAAACGAACCGTAAGTATTTGTGCCATTGCCGGAACTCTAATATTTGGCGGTGTAACAAATGCTCGTGCTGAAACTCTCGAAATCGTCTTCATCAATAGTATCTGGGGTGCTGCAATTGGCGGTGTTTCAGGCTTAGCTATCTGGGCTTTGCAGGACGAGGATAAGGAGGATAAATTATTCCCAAAATATGTGATAAAAGGCATGGCCTTTGGCTTGTTTGTAGGAATGGGCGTTGGAGCCTTTGAAGCCCGATCAGGCGATGGTATCTTTATGAGTGATGGCAAGCCAAAGGGTTTGCTGCACTTAGATACAAATTCACATTTGCTGGCCTTACAGCCCGCAAAACTTTTGCCTCGGCCTGAATTCGATTTTGAAGTGGATTCCCCTCAATGGCGTCTCGATTTGTTTACCGCATCTTTCTGAAGCAGACAAGAATTTGATGATCAGTGGTAGCGCTGGTTTCATCTGAGCAAATTTTGTTTTACACTGGATGCGCCACCATCCTGATGATTTGGTCGTCAAATTTGATGCCTTCACTTATACGGGCAATTTAGAAAATCTAGAAGACGTAAAAGTCCACCCAAATTACCGTTTTGTTCACGGTGATTTGCAAAAAACCATGGATATTTCAAAGGCTTTTTCTGAGTATAATGTTGAGGCAGTAATTCATTTGGCAGCTGAATCACATGCAGACCGCAGTATTCATGACCACGCTGATTTTATTGAAACCAACATCAAAGGCATCTTAAATCTTTTAGAAACCGCCCGTTAATTTTGGAGCGATGACCTGAGTACACATCGTTTTCTTCATGTGAGCACCGATGAAGTTAACCGCACACTGGATTCCAGCTGGTATCTTGACCACCAAGACTGGGTCAGTAGCGTTACATCGGGCGCATATCGAGACTATTACAAATGTCAACACGGTTGATGATTTACGAATCACAGTTGACTGTTTTCAACTGACGGTTGATGGGAGAATGTGTCAGCTGGGAACAGTTTAAATCATGCCATTGATACTTGAAAATGTTCTACTTTCGGCCGCTGATGGTTTAGTTCAATCCGGGAGTCAAATCTGGTTTCATTTTCAGAAATATCCTTGGGATCTTTCCCATCCAGAACTGAATCCTGGTACCGGAGAGCATCGTCGTCACATCGAGGCTCGCCTGACTCAGGGCTTAGCCGAATCTACTGGAGCCCGTGTACTTTCCGGAACTTATCATTTAGGTATTTCTCCTCACATCTACAGCTATTATCACCTGCTTACCGATTTGCTGCCTCATCTGATTGAATCCCCAAAATATCCGGTATTGGTTCCCGAATTTATGCCTGCTTCGTTTACTGATTTTTTAACTCAAGCAGAGTTTGAAATACAGGTCTTGCCGCCAGATATTTTCCTAGTGGAGCAGCTTCTTATTCCAGAGATGAATGTTCCGGATTGGAGCATGGAAAAAGTATATAAAATACAAACTTTTTTTGAAAAATTCCTTCCTCAGAAATCTCTCACAAATTCTCTAAATTTAAAGTCAAAAAAACGGATTTATATTTCGCGAAAACTCGCTGTAAAGCGACACTTAACAAATGAGAACCAGTTTTTACCATTACTGAAAAAACACAAATTCCGGAAGGTCTACCTGGAGCATTTGAGTATCCGGGAGCAAGTAGAGCTTTTTAGATCCGCCTCTCACATTATTGCTGCACACGGTGCTGGATTGACAAATGTTTTATTTGCACCTGCAGATGTTAAAATATTAGAGGTTCGTCCGCTCCTTTCAAGTGGTCAGTTTTGTTTTGAAAATTTGTTTGCGTTTGGCTGGTCCGGAAGTGAACATCTCGTTCCACCGCGCAAAGGAGAATTTGTGCTGCCCTTAGATTTGCTGGATGAAGTATTGGAACGCTGGAAGAGTAAACCCAAAATCTCAGATTCTTGAGAGAAAAAATCAGCTTCAATAATACCAGTCAGAGCTCATTTCAAAACCGATCTGCCACAATATCTACAATGTGCTTGCCAATATTGAGTGATGAAGTTGCTGCAGGGGAAGGTGCATTGCCGACATTGACTATATTTTCGTTTTCCTGAATCAGAAAATCATCAACCAGTTTGCCGCTGTCCATCACTGCCTGTGCACGAATTCCAGCTGGTGCAGGCTCCAAATCATCTGCATTGATCTCAGGAATCAAACGTTGCAATGCACGAACAAAAGCCGCTTTACTGAATGAGCGCCACATTTCTCCGGCACCTGCCTTCCAATATTTTGCAGCCAATTTCATGAATCCCGGATAGCTCAGAATATCGGCTAATTCCAAAATGTTAACAGTGCTGCGAGTATATCCTTCCCTAGCAAAAGCCAAAACAGCATTTGGACCGCATTCCAGTGAGCCGTTGATCATGCGTGTGAAATGAACGCCTAAGAATGGGAAATTTGGATCCGGGACAGGATAAATTAAGTTCCTGCACAAGTGATTTTTTCCAGGACGTACCTTGTAATATTCGCCTCGGAACGGAATGATTTTAGCTCCCGGAGTTTGAGTCATAGCGGTAATTTTGTCAGAATATAAACCAGCGCAGTTAACCAGATAACGACCCTCAAATTCACCTTTTTCAGTTTCAATTATCATGCGAGAGGTCTGGCGGATACCTGTCACTTTTGTTGAACAAAGAATTTTGTTGCCTTCGCGTTCACGAACACGTTCCGCAAATCGTTCGCAAACTTGACTGAAATCCACGATTCCTGCTTCCGGAACGTGCACGGCCTGAATACCGGCCACATGCGGTTCAAGTTCATGCAGTTTTTCCAAACTGATTATTTCACAGCGCACTCCGTTGGTTCGCCCCCGCTGGTAAATCGTTTCCAAAGCAGGTAACTCGTCCTCAGAAATTGCTACGATCACTTTCCCGCAGATTTCAAAATTTATTTCTTCTTGGCGGCAAAAATTCTCCATCCTGGATTTCCCATCACGGCAGTTGAGTGCTTTCAGCGAACCAGGTTTATAATAAATTCCCGTGTGCAAGACTCCGGAATTATGTCCGGTTTGGTGGGCAGCCAAATACTGTTCCTTTTCGAGCAGTGTAATTTTCAGGTGGGGATAATCAAGTGTGAACTGGTAAGCAGTGGCAAGTCCTACGATGCCCCCGCCTATTATGATAATATCAGTTTGTTGCATAATTGTTTAATTCTCAATCTTACTGAATCATGAGCACCACTAATTCATCGCATCCGTGAATACCATAGACAATGATCTGCTTAATTTCAGTAGTTATTGAAGGACGTGAAATCAAAATTACCCATTACAGCAACATGAACCGGCGACAGTGTGGTGCTAAATCGATCGTTACCTTCGTTTTCCTCCAGATTAAGTATACCTGTTTCAGCTACAGCAAAATTAACTCCGGATTTTCCAAGATTCACCGCAAAATTTTCCGGGCAATAGCAGTCATTTCCTTCGCACTTGCAGCCAAAGGTATTACGTTGCAATTCTCAGCGATTGGAACAAACAATTATACCAAATCCGTCACTGCACCCAGGGAGGCGGAACTGACGGTTTTTGCGTATTTCGCCAGGACTCCACGAGTGTAGCGTGGTTCTGGAGGTGTCCAGTTGGCTTGACGTTTTTTTATTTCCCCCTCTGGAACATCCAAATCAATTTTACGATTCAGAATGTCGATGGTGATGGAGTCGCCATTTTCAACAATGGCCAGCAAACCCCCATCTTGGGCTTCCGGAGTGATGTGTCCAATCACGAAACCATGAGAGCCCCCAGAAAAACGTCCATCAGTGATCAAGGCAACATCCTGCCCCAATCCTAGTCCCATGATTGCTGAGGTTGGTGAAAGCATTTCACGCATTCCCGGACCACCCTTTGGACCTTCATAGCGAATAACGATCACATCTCCTTTAACTACTGTACCGTCTAAAATGCGCTCCAACGCTTCCTCTTCGGAATTAAAAACACGTGCCGCTCCTTTAAAATATTCACCTTCTTTGCCTGAAATTTTTGCCACTGCTCCTTCTGAGGCAAGATTGCCACGGAGAATAACTAGGTGTCCTGTTTTTTTAATGGGATCTTTTAAAGAATGCACGATGTCTTGAGCATCCACATACGGCTTAACGTTTTCCAAATTTTCACGTATTGTTTTACCTGTTACGGTTAGACAATCCCCATGAAGTAAGCCTGCATCGAGCAGCATTTTCATCAACGGTGGTAATCCACCTATTTTGACAAAATTACTCATTAAATATTTCCCACTAGGTTTTAAATCCGCAAGCACCGGTGCTTTTTCTCCGATTCTCAAAAAATCATCCAATTTCAAATTTACATCTGCTGCATTTGCCATGGCAAGCAAATGCAAAACCGCATTTGTCGAACCACTCAAAGCCATTACGACAGTGATGGCATTTTCAAAAGATTTGAGGCTAAGGATGTCTTGTGGACAAATATTTTTTTCAATCAGGTTTAGAACCGCTTCTCCGGCTTCCACGCAATCCCGGACTTTGTCTCCAGAAATAGCTTCTTGTGCGGAACTGTTGGGAAGGCTCATGCCGAGTGCTTCGATGGCAGAAGCCATAGTGTTTGCAGTGTACATTCCTCCGCATGATCCCGCCCCCGGGATGGCACAGGATTCAACTTCTTCCAACTCATTTTGGGTGATCGTGCCTGCTGCTTCTTTGCCAACTGCTTCAAAAATCGAAACAATGTCAACGTCTTTGCCTTTGTGATTTCCTGGAAGAATTGTACCCCCGTAGACAAAAACGGACGGACGGTTCAGCCTTGCAATAGCAATCAAACATCCAGGCATATTTTTATCGCATCCACCAATTGCTACCAAGCCGTCATAGCTTTGACAGCCGACCACAGTTTCAATTGAATCGGCAATTACCTCACGAGAAACCAGTGAATATTTCATTCCCTCTGTTCCCATCGAAATGCCATCTGAAACTGTAATAGTGCCAAAAATCAACGGCATTCCTTTGGCTCTACGCACGCCACGTGCAGCGTGTTCTGCAAGGTCGTTGATGTGCATGTTGCAAGGTGTTACTGTTCCCCAAGTAGAGGCAATGCCCACCTGAGACTTTTGAAAATCACCTTTTTTGAAGCCAACTCCGTAAAGCATCCCTCTGCTGGCTGCACGGGCATTGGTCTCAGTAACAAGTTTTGAATAGCGGCGATGCCCAGTATCTTTGGGTTGTGTTTTTTTAGTCATTTGGGTCCCCTTCTGTTTTATTTGAGATAAGTATTAAAACTGGTTTTAGCCATTCTACATGGTTTTGTAGACCAAAATTAGCGTAACATACGATCTACTTTTTCGCATCACATAAAGGAACACAAGATCTTCGACTTAGGAAGATAGCAGAAAACAAAACTACAGGGCGGATTTATTTTATTTCTTTAATATTCGCTGAATCAGGTATGGAAGCAGTGATAGGCATGTCGCCATTGGGGTGGAGGGTTCTTGGTAAAACCTCAACTAAAAAATCCTGCAGGACAGGTGACAACTCTATAGCAAAGCGATGGGAAATGGCCATCAAAAACAGGTAAACCAGTCCACGGCAATTCCACATTTGTTTAAGCGTCGTGGTGAAATATGGATCTTCTTCAACATAAATTACAGCATTTTTTCTCGTCAGATGGTAGCCACCGAACATCAACTTGAAAAAAACGTCTGGATATTCATCAATCTTGTTTTGATGATCCTGGTCAAAAAATGCAGTACCAATTTGAAATACAGATAACTTATCTTTTCCAATATCGATGCTCTTACCTTTTTCGAGTGGTAGTTGGATTCTGAAAGGAAGGCGGGCATGAATCAGCATGCTCCATTCTGCTTTACGATCTAAAACATCGGAGACATCTTCCGTAGAGCGGAAATAAATGGATCCCTCTACCTGTTCACTTTTCGACACCACTCCCCATCGTTCAGCGGCATGGTATTCTTGTCCACGCTGTATAAGTAATTCCAGTGTAAAATTGTGGCTTGCAGCAATTACCTGCAAATTTTCTCCATGCAAGTGTCGGAAATAATTTGCAAACCCATAACTATATTCTTCAACTCTGGAGCGAAAATACGGCGATGAACATTCCGGAACAGGGCAAAAACTGGTGGATAACTTTTCCAAAGGCTCTGCATAAGATGAGCAGAGCTGTTCATATGCCGACATGGTTTCTTCAGGATATTCCTGACTGACTGATTCAAAAGTTTTTTCCGTTTCAATTCTATTTTCTTCAACGGAGAATGTTTGCGACACTACCTCTGTTTGTTTAGTTTGATGAGAATTTGAACCATCGCCAGTTGGATTAGCTGTTGGTGTTTGTAACTTTTTTGACTCTTTATGTTCTTCCTCCTGCTCAGCTCTTTTTGAAATCTGCTCCTTTACCAATTGCTCTATCACGCGGAAATCCAAGTTTTCAGCCAATTGATCAACAGACCCTTCTTCGTTTTCAAACTGAGGGGCAAGATCAGAGAAACGACCTTGCTGCGACTTGTAATTTTTCGGGTTCATTCCTAACCGTTTCAGGCGATACAAAAAGTATCGGTTTTTGAGCATTAGGTATGCCCGATAATTGTAAGAAAATAACGTTCGCAGCCGCTCAGCAAAAAATTTATCTCTCAGTGCCACCGGAGCTCCGGAAACAACAACCATTTTTTCAGCCAAAACATCTTCTTCATACAGATCTTCACGCCGGCATTTGAGAACTCGGCTTAAGGCCTCTTCCAGTCGATACTTGTAAGCATCTAGAGCCTTGGATTCCCATGAGTCATTTGTGAACTGTTCCAACTGCTGAATGACCATTAAAGAGCGGTAACTTTTTTCTATTCCCAGAAGAACTACTTTCAAACCTCTGGTGGCATCATAGTTGGATACCAGACGCATTACCGACTTCAAGTCATAGAGTTGCAGAGAATGCATGAAGGCTTGCTGCTCAACAGTTAGTGGGGCGTCAGGATTGAATGAGTTTGATTCTACAAAAAAATTATGAATTGTTGAGGACAATCTCGTACCAAACTGCTGTATAATTTCAGGAGCACTTGGCTCCCGACCACGTCTCAGCATTTCAGTTTCAATAGACTCAACGTGTTCTTTCCACTCGGATTGTTTCACTTTAGGGATTTGAGCAGTAGCAGGTTGGATTCAAACAGTTTTAGAAGTTGCAGAAAAAATGATGTCGAGTACTAAAACCAAAACTTTATTTCAACATTTCCACGATATCCATGTGACCTTGTTGTTCTGCGATAACAAGGGCTGTTCTTTCTAACATATCTGACAATAAAGGATTTGCTTTTGAGTCAAGAAGCAACTTGACGGTATCGGTGCGGCCTTCCGATGCGGCTTCCATCAGAGCGGAACTACCGCTCTTGCTTTGCCAATTTATTTTGGCTCCGTGTTCAATAAGCAAGCGTGCTATCTCTGTCCTGCCTTCATTTCCCGCAAGCATCAGAGGGGTAATGCCTTCCGCATCAGCAGCATTCACATCAGCCTTCCAGTCAACCAGCAGGCTTACCACGCGTTCTCTTCCCTCAAGTGTTGCAAGCATCAAAGCTGTCATTTTTTGATTGTCCGCAGTATTAACTTTTGCTCCAAACTCCAGCAAACGTTTTACTACGCCATATCTTCCGAAAGAACTAGCTTCCATCAGTGCGGAACGTCCAACATCATCAGTCTTATTTACTTGAGCTCCTTTGGCCAACAGTTGATTGACGACACTCAAGCGGCCTTCAATTGCTGCGCTAATCAACTCATAAAACGGCTCTGAGACTTTCATTTCAGTGGTATCATCTTGAAAATCTACTTCCTCTCGGCTACTGCCAAACAAGTTTTCCGACGCAATCAAATTGTTTTGAACTTGAACAATTTCAGACTTTGCACCTTGAGAAGTGAGGTAATTAACAACTTCCAAATAACCATTACTGGCAGCGGCTAAAAGCGCCGTAAAACCTTCTTCATTAACTGCATTTATGTCTGCTCCCGCATCAAGTAGCAAACGCACAATGCCTAAATAACCCTCAAATGCAGCAACAATAAGAGCAGTTTCACCATAATTTGTTCGTACATTTACATCGGAATTATACCCAAGCAACAAACGTACGGCAGACAATTGTCCCTCAAGCGCAGCAAAAAAAAGTGGAGTTGAACCATCTTCCAATGTGCTCTTCACGTTCGCCCCGTGTTCAAGCAAAATCTTTGTCATTTCTGCATCACCATAGCGCACAGATATCATTAAAGGAGTCAAACCCGAGCTATCTTTGACTTCAAGATCAGGCGTGTTTTTCAGTATAACAAGAGCCGTTTCCTGATTGCCGAAAAGCACAGCTTGCATCAAGGCATTTCTACCGGAAATATCTTTGCTTGTCAAATCTGCTCCGGACTTAATCATTTCTTGCATTTGCGTAGCATTACCACCTCTGGCAACTTGAAACAGATCCAATTTGTCCTTAGCAGAGACAACTGTGCTTGCTAAAAATAGAAAAAGATAGAGGTGTAAGAGAAAACGCATTTTAGGGTTAGTTCTTTTTACTTTTTATTTTCAGGTTTTTAACACTCTTTGACCTATTAATCCTTTTGCTTCGTAAAGAAGTACCAAGCCCGGAATAACGAGAAACCTTGTGCAAAGCAGCAGATTCCAGAACACTTTGTTCTCCTATTATTAGAACAGATTTTACTGCTCTTGTCAGTGCTGTGTATAGCATTTCGCGGCTCATTAACTCCCGTACCCTTCTTGTTTCCAGCTCAGCTTTTCCTGAGTCTATACTTAAAGTAGGCAAGATCAACGCCAGATGATTATATTCTGACCCCTGGCTTTTGTGAACCGTGGTCGCATAAGCTGGATACAGATGGTGCAGCTCATGCTCATAAAAAGTTTTGAACACACCTTCAACCGGAAACACGGCTTTTAATTCCATTTCATTAGTATCAGGATTGAGAAATTTCAAAAATATTCCCTGATCTCCATTGAAAAGACGATACATATAATTATTTTCTGTCACTATCACAGGTTCGCCGGGATAGTGCTCAGAAAATATTTGATTAGCTCCATTTTCTGCAAGCCAACATTCTCGAATTTTTTGATTGAGTTTTTCAGCTCCGGTTGACAAAACTTGAGTTGCCGTTAAAACATGAAAATTCTTCAAGTGATTAAACAAATAATCCAGTTGAGAAGCACATGATTCGGCTGCATCAAACGGATACTCCTGTTGAGTCAATAGTAAAAAATTTTCATCCTGCAAAAACTGCTCAACCCACCACTTCGCAAAAACTTTGATTTGATCAAGAGAATTTACCTGATTCAAGAGTAAAACCTTTTCCAGTTCAACCTCCTCAAGACTGTTCAGTCGCTGAATGATTTCTTGATTTGGCGATTTTGCTTCAAACAGCAGTTCCGGACGAGGATCATGTCCGATGTTTTTCACAGTTTCTGCGACCCCAAGAATATTTCGTCCTGCAGGGTCAGCAATCTTCTGCCGATAACTTCGAACCAAACTTACGACCGGCACTGGATTGTCCACAGCATCCTCTTGGTCGGGACCACCCAAATCTTGTGTCAATTCCATCAAGACAGCCCCATTTCCAACTGGTGGCAATTGCTGAGCATCTCCCAGCAAAATAATTCGTGGAACGGAAGTCCGATGAGGCAATTCGGAATTTGCGGCCCTTAGCAAATAGATCATCAACTCCTGATCGATCATTGACCCTTCATCTATTATCAGCAAGTCGTGTTCCAAAGGGTTATATTCGTGATGTCTGAAACTACGCTCATCCGGGAAATACCCTAACAGCCGATGAAGCGTTTTAGCCTCTGCAGCAACTTCGAGTAATTCTTGATCAGGTAACAGTTGCTCCGTATTTTCGAGCGAACGCAAACTATTGACCACCGATTCTGACATCCGTTTTGCAGCTCTTCCAGTAGGAGCCGCCAATGCCGGCCGTTCTGCCAAACCAAGCTGTTTAAGAACCCTAAGCATAGTCACGGCTACTGAAGTTTTCCCTGTTCCCGGACCACCGGAAACTATCATAAAAGGACTGGAAATCGCTAACAGCACTGCTTCTTTTTGTTTTTCTGCCAATTTGAGCGGTTGCTTACCGAAGCGGACTGGATTCTCTTCAAGAACATTTCCAAGAACATTTTCGACAACAGATTTTTCTGGAACAACCACCTGCATGTTCAAACGTTTCCACATCAATGAAAGAAGCTGGCATTCACGCAACCAATTTTTATTAAAATACAGAAGCGAATTATTTTCTGTTATAATAGTTTTTTCAAAACAAAGGACATCAGACTCCGATCCAGTTCCGCAGACGGTCAACAACCAATTTTGCCATTCATCCGGAGAATTTTCTGTTACTGAAAAACCGGACTTGAGAAGCATTGATGATATTTGAGTTTGCAACTCTGTCCATGGAAGGCAGGTACTTCCGGAAATCGCTGCTTTGCGCATCAAGAGCAATCCTGATAACCGCACATGAAAACAAAGGTTCGTCGCTTCACTCTCATTTGTGTGGTTCGCATCTCCCCAGCGCAAAAAATCCAAAGCCTGAAAAAAATATTCACTCCCAAGCTGAATTTCAGCAAATTGTTGCCTGAGCCGCTGAAGCGACTCTGTCAAGGCTGGTGCAACAATTTGTTTTTTGAGAGAACCGTCAACCGATGCTTCTGCAAAGCGGGATCGAGCAGTTCCTGCTGTCGTCCATTCAGATGGAAGAATCGGGGAAAGTGTGAGCTCGGGGTTGTCAATCAAACTGGACTTTTTGGCCATTTCAGATTATACTCAGACTCAATTTTAGGGCTGAAGACGCCACCTTATGTAATTGGCTATAATTCCAACCTCAAAGTTTATTAAATGTTCTTACATCCCTGGCAAAAACAATAATCAATTCTTGATCGATGAAAAGGTCCTCACACAATCATGTCACGAGCTGGTCCGAAGTCAAGCGTCCAATTGTTTGTCTTGCACCAATGGACGGAGTGACAAATTCTGCATATAGACAAATTGTACGCTCATTAAGCAAGGATGTCATTCTTTTCAGTGAGTTTACAAGCGTTGACGGTCTTGTGCGTAGCGATCATGTTCGTCTGCGTTTAGGCTATGAGCCATGCGAACATCCGTTTTTCATGCAGCTCTTCGGTAACTCACCCGAAATATTTGCCGAGGCCTCCAGGATGGTGGAGGAGCGTGGAATTTTGGGAGTGGACATCAACATGGGTTGTCCTGCTAAAAAAATTGTCCATTCTCAGCATGGCAGTGCTTTGATGCAGGACACAGATACTGCCTGCAGGATTGTTGAAACAATCCGTAAAGCATGTTCGCTGGAAGTTTCAGTCAAAACACGTTTAGGCTGGAAAAATGACAAAAACTTAATCAATTTTGCCAAAACTCTGGAATCGTCAGGAGCCTCAATGCTCACAATCCATGGTCGAACCTACAATCAAGCTTTCAAAGGCGAAGCGGATTGGGAGCCAATTTACGAGCTGAAACGTCACCTTTCAATTCCGGTTATCGGCAACGGAGATATCCGGGATTATAACGATGGATTGGAACATTTGGGAAATCTTGACGGGTTTATGATTGGTAGAGCTGCAATTGGCAATCCCTGGTGTTTTTTGGATCGAAGAAAATATCCAGAACCCACTCATTATGAACGCATTGACCTTGCGCTCAAACATTATCATTTGTTCCGTCGTTTCAAAAAAGAATTGGTTGCAGTGCGGTCATTTCGCAAGTATCTGGGCAATTATGTCGGTGGGTTCCATAATGCAAAAGAATGGCGAAACCGTTTGATGCAATGTCAAAATGAAGAATCTTTCGTGGAATGTATGCAGCAAATTCGGCGAATTGAAACGCCTCTTGCTTTGGCAGGATAAGACTGTCCGCCAAGAACTTATTAGCCCAAATGGGGTGACGGCAGGGGAATCTCAATACCATACCTTACTTTCAGACACTGTTAGCGGGTAAAATTTACAATTGACTTATGCCTCTTTTCGAGACAGCCTTATAAGGTACGTTTGTCTCATTTCCCTCTGTACAAACGTCCATGACTAAATGCACCCGTAGCTCAGCTGGATAGAGCATCAGTTTGCGGTACTGAGGGTCGCAGGTTCGACTCCTGCCGGGTGCGCCAGCAGTTATAACTTCCAAATATTAATCTTATTGAGAAAAAAATGTCATCAGCATTAAAATACGGTATGAAGCGTGTTGTACCATTTTCCTATGAAGAAGCAGTTGAAAAAATCAAATCTTCACTTAAAGAACAGGGTTTTGGTGTTTTGACTGAAATCGATGTGAAAGCAACACTAAAAAATAAAATTGATCAGGATTTTACAAAATATGTAATCCTCGGGGCCTGCAATCCAGGACTTGCTTTTCAAGTTTTATCTGAGGAAATAGATATCGGCCTGTTGCTGCCTTGCAACGTAGTTGTTTATGAAGATCCGGAAAAAGGAGAAACTGTTTTAGGAGTCATTGATCCGGAAATGATGGTACAGGCAACCGGAAGAACCGACTTAGATGTTTTTGCAAAAAGTGTACGAGAAAAATTACAAACTGCACTTGATTCAGTTTGAGCTTAAGTAGTACGTTTGGATGAGAAAAGTTTGCTTTTCACTGATCCTGTGTTACACTCGCTTTTGCAACGTGATTGATTTAAAAAACAGTAAAACTAAATCTTTTTCAGGTGAGCGGTTTCTACAATGGCAAAAGTAATTACATTCGCCAGCCAAAAAGGCGGAGTAGGTAAAACAACATCAGCCGTTCATTTGGCCACTGCCTTTGCACTGGGCGGTTATAAGACGCTCTTGGTCGACCTTGATCCACAAGGTTCCGTTCACCATTCTCTCGGATTAGACAAACCAGATGGATTAGGAATACGTGAAGTTTTTTGCACACCAAGTGTTTCGTCACAGGAAATTATCCAAACCGGCAAACACCAGAATCTTGACCTCCTGCTTTCGAATATTCAAGACCTCCTGACAGAACAAACTGTAAACAAAATAGCTGCTGATTATTATCATTTTTCACAATGGCTGGAACAAAATGTATCCAGTAGCTATGAATTTATAATTGTCGATCCACCCGCATCTACAAGCTCCCTCAGCATTAATGCAATGCTTGCTGCGAACCTCGTCATTGTGCCTCTGGAATGTGAAGCATTGGCCATTA
>JAKUUI010000001.1 GCA_022448485.1 SAR324 cluster bacterium | reverse complement strand
AGGAGACATTGTACTGACGATTTCCGTTTCCGGTGGTGAAGAATTAGCTAAAAAAACATGGAACCCACGACTCGGCATTTTAGGAGGAATTTCGATTTTAGGCACAACCGGCATTGTCATTCCTTATTCCTGTTCCGCCTGGATTCATTCTATTCATCGTGGAATTGATGTCGCTCGGGCAAACGGAATGCAGCACGTCGCCGGATGTACCGGTTCCACCAGCGAAAAATTAGTGCAAAACCATTACAGACTTCCGGACGAAGCCATGCTTGATATGGGAGATTTTGTGGGCGGCTTACTTAATTATTTTCGAAAACATCCTTTGCCGAAACTCACTATCGGAGGTGGATTTGGGAAACTCACCAAGTTGGCACAAGGTCATCTTGATTTACATTCCGGACGCAGTCAGGTAGATTTTTTGCAGTTGGCAGAACAACTGAAAAGACTTGGCGCAAATGAAAAACTATGCGAGAAAACCAAAACTGCCAACACTGCGAATGAAGTCCTTAAACTGGCACAAAACGCAGGACTACCGCTTGCGGATAGAATCGCAGAACAAGCCTGTATTGTTGTTAGAAAAGCATTACGTAAAACAGAAACTCAAATCAATATTCTAGTGATTTCCAGAACATCCGATGCAAAGCTCCAAGGAGAACTAGTTGGAGAGGCTGAAAACAATGCCTGAAAAACTGCTGATCCTGGGTGGGACACGTGAAGCCTACGAACTGGCTGAGTGCCTGGTTTCAGAATTTTCTTCAGAACAATTAATCGTCATCAGCTCATTGGCTGGAGCCACAGTGAAACCAAAAATTCCAGCAGGGGAAGTCCGGATTGGTAGTTTTGGCGGCCTTTCTGGCCTTCGAAATTATTTGGTACGGGAAAAAATTTCGATGCTGGTCAATGCCACCCATCCTTATGCCTCACAAATCAGCAAAAACGCACTTGCCGTGGCAAAGGAACTTCGTTTGCCATATTTGCGGTTGACTCGCCCCCCATGGGTGAAACTGCCAGGAGATCATTGGATTGAGGTCCCGGATATGGAAGCCGCAGCTAATTATCTTATTGATCACAAGACAGTATCACAAAATCAATTATCTAAGCATAGCGTTTTTCTAAGTATAGGTAATCGCGGTTTGAATCTTTTTCGGGAATGTAAAAATAATCGTTTTCTTGTGCGAACAGTTGATCTCCCAGATGTGTCTTCGTCATGGACGAAAGCTACTTTTTTGGAGGGGCGAGGCCCATTTACATTGGAAAACGAGCTTGCTCTGTTACGACAGAATGCCATTACAATTCTAATAACAAGAAATAGCGGAGGTGGCTCTACCTACGCCAAAATCGAAGCAGCCAGAGAATTACGAATTCCGGTAGTTATGGTAGCACGTCCGGTCACTTCCTCTTCAGAAATTTGTCAGTCACTTGATGATACTACCAACTGGATATCCAAAAAAATCATGTTGTGAATTATACCCTGTCCTAGCAACCATTTGGATTTATGATTTATCAGCGGGGAATACCATGGTTCACATAGCTCACCATAGTCAAAATTTCATAACGAAGTCCTTATAATTTGGATATCGCCTATGCAATTAAAGTCACCCTGAGCTTGATCAAAAAATAACTTGATCAATTGGAAGGTTGCTAATCTGTCCCAAATTATTTTTTTATGCAACTGTTCTGCGAAAAAGTTTTTCAAATAGCTAAACTTGTAAATGGAAGACTCTGCAAAGTGCCGGCAGTAGCAAAAGGTCTGCTATCAATGCGGCAATGACAGCAACCACGGCCAAAATGGCAAAGTGGGAGACTCCTACATGGTTTACAGGAATGAAACATAGAAAGAGCGAAATAAGAATCAGTGTGGTGAAGAAAATTGCCTGACCAACTTCGCGTAACGTCGAATTGATGGACTCTCCGATACTTTGTCCCTTGATCAGAGAGAGGCGGTAGTGAGTAAGAAAATGGATGGTGTCGTCCACCGCAATTCCGATGATGATGGGTGCAGTAAACAGTGTGGTTGTGTTGAGTTTTAAGTCAGCCCATCCCATCAGTCCAAAAACAGTCAGCATCGGAAACGTATTTGGAATTATTGCAATCAGTCCCATTTTCAGTGATCCAAAAATACCAATCAGAATCATTGAAATAATCAAAAAAGCTAGTCCGAAACTGCGAATCTGAGACCAACTGATGGCGTCAAATACGCGGGCCCAAGTGCCGACCCCTCCGGTTAACGTTGCTTTGAGGTCAGGGTATCGTATTTTAAGAGGTTCAAACATCTGGTCTATTTTGGGCTGGAGTGTATGAAGAATCTCAACGGCTTCTTTCGATCCTAGAGTTTTCGTGGAAACACTCATGCGTGCGTTGGAATAGTCCAGGGAAACCAGCCTTTCTAGATCCTCGTAGTTCCCTCCTTCAATTAAAACCAGCAGTTGCGCTACCAGTGATGGTTCGTCAGGGACAGAATAGGCTTCTACACTATTATCCATCAGTTTTCGATGGGTCTGTTTGAGCTGATTGTTCATTGTCCAACTGTGCTTCACTAAATCTGGATAGAGTTTTTTAATAGTCTGGTCCAATCGTTCTAAAACCTGCAGCACCTGTGGGTCACGGAAAATCCCCTCTGTCTCTCCTTCAATCAGGATTTCCATGTTTCCTGTTCCAGAAAACTGATTATCAAGAAGTTGGCTCGTTTTTCTAACAGGCGAATCGGGGGGATAGAACTCAGAAAAAACTGTATTGATTTCAATACGAAATATTCCAAGGATGAGTATCATGGTAGCAAGGGCAAATAAAACGATCACGGTTTTAGGGTAATCCGCACTTAATTTCTCAAATATATGTATTATTCGCTGTGTGATCTTCAGAATTTTAATTTCAGTAATCTGAATTCCCTTCAAAACAGGTCGAGGTGGGAACCAACTCATCAGGACTGGCAACAGAATGATGGTCAGTATGAAAGCAAATAATACTCCGATTCCTGCAAGCAGTCCCATAGTTTGAATTACAGATAGCTGAATGAAATACAGTGAAAATACGCCTATGGCGGTTGTCACGCTGGTTAACAGACAGGCCATTGCAGTTTTGCTGAAAACAGATCTCATTACTTGGTGGTGGCTCTGCCCCTGCTGGTGAAAATATAGGTAGCCTGAAAGGACATGGACTACATCAGCTACGGTTGCAACACCTACAAGACCAAAGGTGATGTAAAGTGAAATGTCTATGGACCACCCAGTCCAACCTGCTAGCCCCAGTACTCCAATCATGCTCGAAAGGATGATGAGGGTAGGCCAGATAATTGCCCTTAAGGATCCCAGCAGCAGACACGTTAAACCTAGGCTGAAGACAAGTGAGATGATTAGTGCCACTTGCAATTCGGCGTTCCAAACATCATTTTGATAAAATGCTCCCCAGTGAGGATGCTGAAATTCGAGGTCTTTACGGAAACGTTCCTTTTGGAGAATTTCCCAGACTGCTTTTTCGAAACCAGCGTAATCATTCAATCCGTGTTCAACGAATTGTAGCTTATCACTGGATTGGCCTTTAGTTTCACCTTCTTCAAATCCATATTCCAAGAGATCCTGCTCTCCATGTTCTATGGGAACTGCATTCAGGTTTGTTCTGAGCATCAGTATTCCATACTCAGTATTGTCTGAAAAAAGAACACGAGGATATTCAGGATCCTGTAAGGCCTGTTCGAGAAGAAGCCTGCTCTGCCCAGATTTTAGAGGTAGTTCTTCATCAATGAAATCGCGGAAATGGATGCTGTCTTTTTCAGCATCGATATAGGATGCATTGAGAAGGGATTCAACTTCGGAGATAAGTCCCAGTGGATTTTCCGGATCATCTGCACCGCTGGCAGCCTCTTCATCGAAAAAATCATGAATGTTTCTTAATGCCTGTAGACTTTTATTGGAAAAAAGGTCTCCATCAACAGGACGATAAACCATTAAAAGAGAAACCGTACCACCATAAAGTTCTTTAATACGGTCCAGTGAGATCTGTACTGGATCCTCCTTTCCGAACATGTCGTCATTCGCCCAGGTAAAAGCGAAACGAGGAATACCTGCTGCTAGAAATGAGATTAGGACTACATACAGCAGCACCACCCACCAGCGCCAATGGTACAACCGTTCAGGTAGCACTTCAAAGTAAAGATTAAGCCGGTTAATCATGGAACTTCTGTTTCAAAAAAATTACTAAAGGATTGAAGGAGAAATACAAATGAAAGGGAAATGCAAATGAAGACAAACTCATAAACTGAGGCACTAGCTCCAAGTGAAATTCAGTTTATCTCAAATTGAACATGAAATAATTTCTTTGGTGAAAGGATTTGTAAACACTGATCAGTCTTTCTATGAAAAATCAAATGAACTTTGGGATCTAATTTTACCCTTCATTTTTTTATGTTTTTTTCTTAGGACGCAAGATATGTGCATGTTTTGGATCGTACAAAGCGCTGTCCCGAAAATTTTGTGTATCAAAAACTCTGCCGACCAAAATCAAAGCTGTCCGGCTGATTTTGGAATCCCGCACTTTTTCCTTGATGTTGGACAGTGTACCGTGAATAAATTGCTGATCCGGCCAGGTAACCCGATAGGCGATCACAGCCGGACAATCACCGCCGTAATGCGGAATCAGTACATCTTGTACATGTTTGAGGTTTCGCACCGACAAATGAATGGCCAAGGTGGCGCCGATGGCACCAAGTTTTGCAAGTTCCTCACCTTCGGGCATGGCCGAGGCATGCATGGTCGTACGTGTGGCAATGATGGTTTGGCTTATTTCCGGCAGGGTCAGTTCCTGTTTTAATTCGGCTGCCGCGGCAACAAAAGCTGGAACTCCCGGAGTTACATCATACGGAATGCCCAACTCATCCAGCCGCCGCATCTGTTCTGCTGTTGCTCCGTAAATCGAAGGGTCGCCTGAATGCACCCGCGCCACATCTTTTCCTGAATCGTGTGCTGTTTGGATTTCCTCAACGATTTCATCCAGGTTCATCGAAGCAGTGTCCCGCACTAAGGCTCCCTCAGGAGCAAAAGCTACCACTTCTTTTGGAACCAGTGAGCCTGCAAAAAGACAAACCGGACATTTTGCAATCAAGTCTCGTCCTCGAATAGTGACTAAATCCGGTGCACCAGGCCCGGCTCCTATGAAATGTACGGTCATATGATTTCAATTTAAAATTTTAACCGCTAAGAGCGTGAAGTTCACCAAGGAATGACTCGGCGTTCTTTGCGATCTTAGCGACTAATTAATTCGTTTTTTCTTGAGAAGAGCTATTGTTTATTCGCATATCCCCGTGGTGTATACACCTTCACCTCGCCGTTTAGCAATTGTAATCGGCGGGTTTGGCTGGAACCTACAAGCACCACAGTCAACATATCCACCTGCGTGGGGTCTAAGTTCTCCAACGTAATAACCTGAACTTTTTCCTCAACACGCCCGAGGTTTCTGCCCAAAATGACGGACGTTCCCGGTGGGCGATACTGCAATAAGATTTCCCTTGCCTGGGCCAGTTGAGTTGTGCGTCGACGAGAAACCGGATTATAAAAGGCAATCACAAAATCACCTTCAGCAGCAGTTTTAATCCTACGTTCAATCGTTTCCCAAGGTGTTAGCAAATCAGAGAGCGAAATTGTGCAGAAATCATGACCCATCGGCGCGCCGATCCGCGCATTTGCCGCTTGTAAAGCAGAAATTCCTGGAGCCGCTTCCACACGAACTCGTTGCCATTCCAATGGATCCGAGCCTTCCTGCTCGCCTCTTTCCAGTAATTCAAAAACCAAAGTGGACATCGCATAAATTCCTGGATCTCCAGATGAAACCAAAGCCACGGTTTTCCCTAGCGCTGCCAATTTCAAGGCATGACGTGCCCGTACTTCTTCCTGTCCCAAATTGAAAGGATGTAATTCCTGGCCGTTATGTAAATCTGAAATTAAGTCAAGATACAGTCCATAACCAACCCAATCTGTGGCCTTCCGAAGCATTTTTTCACTTTCCGGAAGACGCCACTGCGGTGACCCCGGTCCGGTACCTACGATAAATAATGTACCTTGCGGCCGTCCAATTGTTTCTGGATTCAGGCATTCCGGTGCTTTCGCAATGGCACAGGTGGCTCGTCCGACACCGGAACTTCCGTTGGATTTGACTTTTGGCACTCGTAAAATGCCAGAATCGCCTGTCGCTGCCAAGGCGGAACCTTCAGCTACACCGTGACAACCAACTTCCTGAAAAACAATTTCTGAAGGATTTTGGAGTCTGGAAGTTTGTGCTTCCAAAGAGTCGGCGTCAAAAAAACGTGCCGGACAATTGAGCCTTTCTGCAACGGCATGAACCGCCTGTTCGTCAGCTTTGAGATCTAGTGAAACCACCAGCGCCACACTTTCCGGTGCAATCAGATTTTCCTGCAAAGTGTTTCTGACTAACGAAATTAATTCTTCCGGCTCGGTTCCCCGTTCACATCCAACGCCAACTGCATAATTTTGCGGATGAAAAACCAAATGTTCAGTACTGCCGGAAATTTGTTTTGAGGCCAGTGAAATCCGAAGCTTTGCATTTTCCAAGAATGGCAACTTACTCTCTTGCAGCCATCTGTAAAACCCCGGCATGCAATCCGGGGCTACAGCATTGTTTTCTGAAGAAATTGCAACACTACCGCCCTCCAATAGACTTGCCGTGAATTCCTTCACGTTTTCCGGATTTGCCAACACAAAACCCTCCGGAGGTTCATCCAGAGCAATTCCAAACCGTAAATCTCCTGCCGTAGTGATGGCCGGAGTGATTTCCAAAAAGTCTGCGATTTTACGTGCCAAATCATTTGCACCGTGATGTCCTCCCAGCAGAGGTACAACTGCACTACCGTCTTCAGCTACTGCAATCAAAGGTGGTTCATTGAGCTTATTTTTTAAGCAATTTGCCACGCCACGAATCAAAACAGCCGAAGCACACACTCCTATAATTGCAACTCCATCGCGAAACAAATTCGACAGATGTTCCATTGCATCATTGAAAAAAACATCTGCTTCTGACTTCAAGCCTTCCTGTGAAACCCGATCTGCTTTACCATGCAGTTCCGCTTCAAGTTCTGTCGCAATTTTTCTTGCAACAGGCAGAGCACCGACTCCTAAACAAAAAATAACTTTTCTACGGGTCATAAAACACCAGTCTTTCCGTGACTTATCTTTTTGTGGACAAGAATCATTGAGAAATAGGGAACTTTTTTGACTACAAGATTTTCAATTGGAATGATTTGCTGACTTTGCATGGTGGCATGCTCCACATAAAGTGCACAGTGTTCGAGTCTCAAATGCCGCAGAATTCTCCGAATTTTTGGCAGGTGTCTCCCAACTTTCATAATCGCAGCGGCATCTGTATTTAACAGGCGTTGTTCAAGCTCTTTTTCTTCCAGAGGACCTGGCAGAACTGTTAATATTTCGTTGCGAGAAACGAGAGGTGTTTTCAAAACTGCTGCACAAGCCATCGGAGAAGAAACACCGGGTACGATTTCCGTTTGGAACTTTCCGGAAAGGCGCTCAAACAGATACATAAATGAGCCGTAGAAGAAAGGATCTCCCTCGCAAATTATCGCCGTAGATTTTCCTGCCTCCAGCGGAATTTCCAATAACTTTGCCGCTTGATCGTAAGCTTGCTGTGCCGGAAAAGGAGAGACTGTAATTGGCAGCCGAAGCGGGAATAGCTCAGGATCTTTTGTCAATAATGGACGCACAATTTCCAGTGCCAGTCCATCTCCGTCTTCCGGCGCAGGATAGGCCAGTACATCAGCTTCATTGATGATCCGATGAGCTTTGAGGGTGAGCAGTTCCGGATCACCCGGGCCTACACCGACTCCATAAAGAATTCCTTTATTATTTTTTGCCACAGAGGACGCAGAGGTTAATATTATTTATTTAATAATTCTTAATGACCGAAAGTTGGGTCACAGGACGCAAGGATTCCCAGCCTTGAAATTTACCTATGGATTCCGCATGAGAAAGATTGAGTCGTGACAAATCTCCTCCATTAATTTTTTGCCACTTGAGCAGTTGCTGTTCACTTTCGAGAGTGACTGAATTCGCTACCAGTCTTCCTCCTGGATTAAGTGCCTTCCAACAGGTATCCATCAAGTTTCCAGAAGTCTGCAATTCTTGAACAGCAAGTCCACCTCCAACGAAAATTGCATCCGGGGCAGGTAGATTTTTCAGTGACTCAGGTGCAGTTCCGGAAATGATTTCCAGCATCGGGACTCCCAACTCACGAGCATTTTGCTCTATTAACTTCAAACGGGATTTAGATTTTTCAATAGAGATTGCCCGGCAACTTGGATGGAAACGCATCCACTCAATCGCCACCGATCCACATCCGGCTCCAACGTCCCATAAAAGATGACCAACAATCGGCATTAATTTTGACAAAGTGACTGCACGTATTTCACGTTTGGTCAGTTGCCCATCATGAAAAAATGCTTCATCAGGAAGCCCCGGTATTCTGGCGAGGACGTCTGCATTTTTGCCTGGAATACATTCAATCGCCATGGCATTGAGGGTGGCCCCTTCGGGATGCGTCCATGAACCTGCTTGTCCGTTAAATTGCCTTTCCTTCCCGCCACCCAGGTGTTCCAAAACCGTTATTATGCTTTTGCCAAAGCCTCGATTCACGAGTAGTTCTGCCGCTTGTTTCGGACTTTCTTCACCCTTACTTAGGACAAGTAATTTTGCTCCTGGCTGTACAAACGGATGCAGCACTTCAACCGGACGACCGTGGATTGTCAGCGTTTCAACATCCGGAAGTGACCAGCCGACTCGGGAACAGATCAGTGAAAAAGTGGACAAAGCAGGCTTGATCCAGATTTCCTCAATCGGCAAATGCTTCAACAGCTTGGCTGCAATTCCATAACAAAGCGGGTCGCCGCTGGCCATTATCACAACCGGCAATGAAGTTTCCTGATCCCGGTCATTTCCGGATGAATCAGGACGCCAACTGACGATTTTCGAAACTGCCTCCCGGATCGGCGAGGGCCAGACAATGCGTTCTCCTTCCCAGTCATCCGGAATCATTTTCAGGTGACGTTCTCCACCAAGCACTGTTTTTGATTCATACAACAAGGCACGGGTATCGGCAGCCAAATCGTCCCAGCCGTCTTCACCAATCCCAATTACTCGAAGCCATTTGTTCATTTCTAATTTCTAATATTGTGGCCGCGGATAAGCGCGGATAACAACGGAAAATGTTCTCAACCGATTTCTATCCGTTTTTAATCCGTGAAAATCTGTCGAAGGTATTTTAATAAAGTTTTATGTTTTAGTAGTTTTTGCTAGGGCATTGACCACTGCAGCGGCCATTGCACTACCGCCACGTCGTCCGGAGAGTGTAAGAAAAGGCACTGTTTTGCCAAGTTCAACTCGCTGATCCTGAGTTCCGCATTGTTTGATCAGCAATTCTTTCGATTCTACCGCGCCGACAAAACCTACAGGGAATCCCAAAATAACAGCAGGTGGACCAACTCCTTCAGCAATCACTTCCAGCAGTCGAAATAAAGTTGTTGGAGCATTGCCGACAGCCACCACCGCTCCTACTAATTGAGGTCGCCAAAATTCAACTGCTGCAGCAGAACGTGTTGTTTCCATTTTTTTTGCCATCACTGGACATTCCGGATGACTATTCCAACATAACACCTCATTTTCTGCGGGCAAGAGTGAGCGAATAACTCCTTCAGCCACCATTCTTGCATCACATAAAACAGGAGCACCTTGCTGCAATGCCTCCCGTCCGGAACGAACCACATCTTTTGAATAAACCAAATCCTCTACGATATCAGTCATTCCGCATGCGTGAATCAAGCGCACCACTACATCGGCTATGTCTTCCGGAATTTGTGATAAATCAGCTTCCTTGTGGATAGTGGCAAAGGATTGCCGATAAATAGATTTCGGGTCACGAAGATAATTTACGGTCATTTATTTTCCTTCACTGGACTTTCCGGTGTTTCAGGTTCTTCCTGTTCCATGGTTTTTGGCCCCAAAGGATGATCGGCATGTGGATATGGATGATGGTTGTGATCATGATCGTGATCATGCGAATGAACGTGATTGTGATCGTGTTTTTGCGGTGTAACACCTTCAGCACCGGTTCCGATTCCTTCAACGTGGTGGTGATGACTTTCCTGACGCAGCCCAACTTCGTTTTCAAAACCAAGAAATTGTTCACGGTATTTACAGAGCTGGCAATTCATGTTATTTACACCAATGCGGATTTCTTCAACTCTATCAGCAAATGTATCCAAAACCAGCGGATGATCATTTAGATAAGGGGCTTTGACAAATTCTATTTCAGGATGTTTAGCCGCCACAATATCTGTGTAGTGGTAAATTCTTTGGACGAGGATCCCAGTGAACAAAAAATAAGGAAAGACCACAATCCTTTTGTAATTGAGGCGCACCACATGTTCCAAGCCCGGTTCCACCAAAGGAAAAGTCACACCTGAAAAAACTGTTTCCGCCCACCCAAATCCGAGTCCTTCCCATAACATCCGGGTTACTTTCGAAACATTTGAATTTGCATCTGGATCAGAAGCACCGCGTCCGACTACAACCAGCAAAGTTTCTTCACGAGAAAACCGATCACCTGCCTTTTGCAGAGCTTCTTCTATACGATCACCTGCCGCACGAATTATTTTAAGATCTATACCAAGTTCCCTAGCGTACAAAACTGACAATTCCGGGTTTTGTGCCTGATAGGCATTTAGTACAGAAGGAATATCATTTTTGACATGTCCTGCCGCAAACAACATTCCTGGAACTACCAGAACTTTTCGTACACCTTTATCCCGCAAAGCATCCAGTCCGGTCCTGATTACAGGGGTCGCAAATTCTAAAAATCCCCAATCTGTTTCGTATTGTGGCAAACGTTCCTTGAGTCCTCGTGCAGCTGCCTGAAATTCTTCTACCGCACCTTCGTCACGGCTTCCGTGACCACAGAACATCACACCGTATTGCTCTTCCATTTTTACCAGTTATTTTTAGGTTAAACTTTAATGCGTTATCCTAACAGGAACGACTAGATGAGTGAAGTTTGTCTAATTCTTTATTAAAAACATTTGTTCATCCGGGTCAAGTCAAATATAGAGGTAAGAACATTCATTTTTTAGAATTTATTCAACTGACGTAAGCCATCATAAACCACAACTGCCACCGAAGAACCAAGGTTTAAACTACGCACACCTTTTTCCCACATCGGCAAAGTAAAACAGCGTTCTGGAAAGCGTCCCATCCATTCATCTGGCAGACCAGAGGTTTCTTTCCCAAAAAACAAGTAGTCGCCTTCCTGCGGCTGAATTTTTGTATAGGGGCGCTCATTATGAACAGAAAGAAAATGGAACTTTTCTGGAGCAAGAGTTTCAAAAAAACCTCTTGCATCGGGGAAATGTTCCCAACTCACCCATTGCCAATAATCCAAACCAGCACGTTTGAGTTGTTTGTCGGATAAATCAAATCCCAATTTACCCAACAAAATCAAATGGCATTTTGTGGCTGCGCACAGCCGGGCGATGTTGCCCGTATTGGGTGCAATTTGAGGCTCATAAAGGACAATGTTGAGTGGTGGTGTTTGATGGATTTTCATAAATTTCCACAGTTGGTCGCAAATAATAACTTGCACTTCACAAACTTACAAAGTGTCTTCTTTGTAGATGTATTTCAAATAGAGAAAACTAATGGAAGCTAAAAGTCAAAAATGATGAGATAGCCTTACTTTCCGCATTCAAAATCATTCGCTTCCCATGTTCACTTTGAACAGAATTCCCGCTTGGATATTTCTGTGGAAAAAGATAACTTGATCATCAAACCATCTACAGTGGAGCTTCAGGCAGAAAAACCAGAGATCTTAAGGTACTTAACGGCTAACTTCGTTCTCATTTTCTATACTCCAAAGCCAATTCAATCAAGCGATCCAGCAACTCGGAATAAGACAATCCTGATGCTTCCCAGAGTTTCGGGTACATACTGATATTTGTGAATCCGGGTAGCGTATTGATTTCATTGAGGATGAAGGAATTATCCGCACGTAGAAAAAAATCAACTCTGGCCATGCTGCGGCATTCAGTCAACTGAAAAGCCTCCACTGCAGTCTTCCGAATTTGCATGGATACTTCCGAATCAATTTCTGCAGGAATTACTAATTCGGCTCCATCTTCATCCACATACTTTGCTTCATAGGAATAGAACTCACGGAGCGGCACAATTTCACCCAAAATTGGAGCTGCTTCCGGCTTATCATTACCCAGAACAGAGCATTCGATTTCGCGGCCGGAAATTGATTCTTCAACCAAAACCTTGCTGTCTACAGCAAAAGCTTCCTGCAAAGCCGTCAAATATTCTTCTACAGTCCGCACCTTGGAAACACCAAGCGAAGAGCCTTCACGACAAGGTTTCACAAATAATGTTTCGCCCAATTCCAGCACTGCATCTGTAAAAGGCAATTCCTCTTGGTTACGCAGCAACATGTAGCGTGCAACAGGAATTCCACGCTCCATCAGCAAACGCTTAGTCACGTCCTTGTCCATGCAAATGGCTGAACCATATACATCCGCGCCAACATATGGCTTTCCCAGTAATTCCAGCAAACCTTGCAATGCACCGTCTTCACCAAGTTTCCCGTGAGTGATCGGAAAATAAACGTCAACTTTAGCTAACTCACTTCCTGACGGTTCGTTTCTCGCTAAGTTTTTTTGTGGGAGGAGAGCCAGTTTTTCAGTATTAAACTTAACCTGGTGCACATCTTCGACATTCTCCAAAAATTCCGGAGTACTTCCCAAAAACCATGCCCCGTTTTTATCAATGCCAATCAATAAAACATCATATTTCTCACGATCAAGAGCAGCCTGAATGTTGTAGGCAGAAATCAGTGAAACTTCATGTTCACCACTGGTGCCTCCCGAAATCAGGCCGATGGTGATTTTTTTGGACATTATTGCTCCATTTGCTGAGCCGAAGCCTTGAGACGAACATGCAATTCATCCAATTGTTCATTCTGCACTGCTGAAGGAGCATCGGTCATTAAACAGCCTGCTTTTTGAGTTTTTGGAAATGCAATCACGTCACGAATGGAGTCAGTTTTTAGCAGGAACATCATCATGCGGTCAAATCCCAGAGCAATTCCACCATGAGGCGGTGCTCCATAAGTCAAAGCTTTCATCAGAAAACCGAATTTGCTTTCAATTTCTTCCTTGCTAAATTTCAGTAAATGAAAAACTTTATCTTGGATATTTCTGCGGTGAATACGAATACTGCCGCCACCAATTTCCACTCCATTAAGCACCACATCATAAGCACGGGAACGAATTTTTTCGGGTTCATTTTCACCAAATTTTTCCAAATCATCCATATCTGGCATGGTAAAGGGATGATGACTGGATGTAAAACTTTTATCTGCCTCACTGTATTCAAAGAGAGGGAAATCTGTAATCCAGACAAAACGAAATTCATTTTCATCAATTAAGCCTTGTCTCCGCGCAATTTCTTTACGTAAGTTACCAAGAGCATCGTAAACCACTTTTTTAGTATCTGCACAAAAAAGTACTAAATCTCCCTTGTCCAAACCTACTCTCTCTTCCAGAGCCTGTTTTTGCTCATCAGTGAAAAACTTGGCAATAGGCGACTGCCAGGACTTGTCTCCAGAGCTTTCGGCCGAATTACGCTTAATCCACGCCATGCCTTTGGCACCATAAATTTGTGCGAATTCTGTCAAATCATCTAGTTCCTTCCGGGAAAATTCGGCTCCTCCCTGAACACAAATGGCTTTAACAACTCCCCCTTTGTCCACCACTTTTTTGAAAACGCGTAGTTCACATTCGGAGGCAATATCGGAAATATCTTTGAGTTTAAGCTCAAAGCGAGTGTCCGGAGCATCAGAACCATAATTTTCCATTGCATCCTGATAAGTCATACGCGGAAAAGGAATTTCGACCTTCACACCAATGGTTTCCTCAAACAACTGAACCATCATGCCTTCTGTCAGCTTAAAAATCTCTTCTGGTTCAGTAAAACTCAATTCCAGATCAATTTGAGTAAATTCCGGTTGACGATTACCACGTAAATCTTCATCACGAAAACAGCGAGTAATCTGCATATATCGGTCATAACCGCTGATCATCAACAACTGTTTGAAAAGCTGAGGTGACTGCGGCAAGGCGTAAAACAAACCGGGATTGACTCTTGAAGGCACCAGATAATCACGCGCACCTTCCGGCGTAGATTTTGTCAGAATAGGAGTTTCAATCTCAAAAAAGCGCTGACTTGTAAAATAGTTCCGTACAATCTGCATGGCCTGCGAACGCAACATTAAATTGTTTTGCAAAGTGGAATCACGTAAATCAAGAAACCTATAAGTAAGCCGTAACTTTTCATCTACATTTTCACGGTTTTCCAAAACATAAGGAGGTGTTTGTGACTGATTTAGAATTTCCAAAGTCTCCACCAAAATCTCAATCTCACCAGTCGGCAAATTAGGATTTACGTTTCCTTCAATCCGGTGTGCAACTTTGCCACGCACGGCAAGTACGAATTCTCCACGAATAGTGTCCGCTAAAACATGTGCTTCTTCACTGATTTCCATTTTGAAAACGATCTGGCTGATTCCCGTGTAATCACGCAAATCAACAAAAATCACTCCGCCATGATCCCTCCGAGTTTGACACCAGCCCATTAGAACAACCTCATGGTCAACATCCTCTACTCTTAAATCACCGCAATAATGTGATCTTGTCCACTTTGCTTTTTTATTCATTCAAGCTTAGAATTTAAAAATTATCATTACTTAAATTAACATTTAAGTTTATCATATATCTTTTATTATCAACAGGAATTTATATTTGCCTGGGAAATCACTTCTCCCAATTTTTCGGAGATTACGATTCCGTAATCCGGACTGTTAGAAACTTAACGTGGGGATATCTATGGACTAAGCGGTAGCCTATTTATGCCGTGGGAAAAAGTAGAGTACGACAAGCAGGGAGCAAAATAATTCTGGCACAGCGGAGTTGCACTAGGCTGACATAACTCAGGGAAACTCTGCAATCTTACTTCCGGGGAGGATAAAATTTTTAATGAGGACAATCAGACTTGCATACGCATCACTTCTTCGTAAGCACTTACAAGTTTGTTACGGACTTGCAGCATGAGGCGCATAGAAAGGTCTGCTTTTTCCAGTGCCAGCATTGTTCCATGAATATCTTTGTTGTCTGTAACCAGAAGTTCAACCTGCTTGGCTTCAGCATTCAATTGCTGCTGATTGACTTCTTGCAGCATTTTTTCAAAAGTACTTCTTAAGCCGCCACTTTCAACGTTTTGCTTTTGACTTTCAGTTCCAGTTTTTAATCCTGGTATTGGAGGAGCAACAGACTGTAATTTTAAATTCATAGGTCTTTATCTCAAAAAAAATTTCTCTAGTTGAGCATACATTACTGTATCACTTCCGAAAATCAGCGTTAAACGTTACGGCCCAAATCTAGGGCTGATTGCGCCATATTTTTTGTGGCATTGAAAGCCGCGGTATTTGCTTCATAGGAGCGAGATGCTTCCATCAAACTCACCATCTCCTCCATCACGTTAACGTTCGGCATGGCCACATAACCTTCTTCATTTGCGTCCGGATGTCCGGGTTCATAACGCAAAATCGGCGCTCTGTTGTCTTGTGAAATTCCCACCACTTTTACTTCAGTAGCCGTGTCCAGTGAGCGTTCCTGTGAGCGCAGTTCTTCTTCAAAAGTACGGTCGTTGGAAACTGCTGCAAGTGTGATTATTCGACGACGATAAGGCCCACCTTGTGGAGTGCGGGTGGTATTGGCATTGGCAATGTTTTCCGAAATAGTGTTAACCCGCTGCCGCTGAGCGGCCATTCCGGAAACACTTACATTAAGAGAAGATTGAAAACTCATTAGCGTCCCTCAGTAATTGCGGTTTTCAGCATCCGGAACTGATGAGTAAGCATTCGTATGCTGGCATTGTACATCAATTGGTTTTCAGCCATTTTAGCCATTTCACGATCCAAATCCACCGTGTTGCCGTCAAAATCCGGAAAAGGTGAAGCGCTGTGAATACGCTGCGCTTCAACCAGTTTTAGGGGTGGTGTGTTACGACCATCAAAATGCCTTGGATTTGTGGTTTTGAGCAAACCAGGTTCTTCAGCATGCAGTGCTTTCTCCAAACTTTTCTCAAAAACCATATCCTCGGCTTTGTAGCCGGGGGTGTCCTTGTTGGCAATATTGGAAGTCAGCAGATCCTGTCGCTGTGTACGGAAATCCAGAGTCTTCTGCACCAAAGTAAAAAGATTATTATCAAACATTCCTGGCATGAAACTACTTTTTTTGAACACTATTCAACAAAAAATATTTGTGATTAAGATGCAATCTCAGGGCCACTTTGAGCAATATTTGACTATTACTGCCAGCGTGATCTGCTTGCATTTTTTGTGATTCGGCATATGATGTACATTCAGAGAAACGAACACGAAAAAAGATGAAGAAAAGACAAACACAAATTTGGGGCAGTCACCTTAAATATCAGCCCGACGAACAAAACGTCCTTTTTTGTGCAGGACGCGATGTACAGGAATTACCAATGGCTGACGAATTACTGCTGCCCTACGATATTTGGACCAACCGCGCACATTGCATCATGCTTCAGCGGCAAGGATTGATTCCAACAGAAATCTTAAACAAAATATTGGCTGGACTGAGACAACTGGAAAAACTTGTCGAGGCAGATAATTTCTCTCTTGATCCCGGCAAAGAAGACGTACACATCAACGTTGAGGCCTTTGTTACAGAAAATCAAGGTGCTGAAGCTGGAGGCCGGATGCACATCGGCCGAAGCCGGAATGATCAGTCGGCTTGCGATATGCGGTTATATTTAAGAAGTGTGGGCTTAAATTTGTTTAATTCTGTGAAAAATTTAGCTACTGCTTTATTAGCTCAAGCTGAGGAAAATACCGAAAGTGTTATGCCCGGATTCACTCACTACCAACCGGCAATGGTCACAACATGGGGACACTGGCTTTGTGCTTATGTACAGGGACTTTGCAGAGACTTGGAACGTCTCGCCTTCGCCCTTGCGCAAATCAACCGCAATCCTTTGGGCGCAGCAGCAGCTTTTGGAACATCCTGGTCAATTGACCGCCAGCTCACAACAGAGCTGCTGGCTTTTGAAAAGATTGATACCAACACACTGGACTGTATCGTTTCACGCTGGGAAAATGAAGCTCAACTGGCTTATGCTGCTACAATGCTGATGAATCATTTCAGTATTGTTGCACAGGATCTCATATTTCTTAGCCATCCTTATTCCGGACTGCTTCAGATTGACGATAACTATGTGACCGGTTCTTCGATTATGCCGCAAAAGAAAAACCCAGATTTTGCGGAAGTCATAAAATCCAAAGCGTCTCTGGCCCAGGGATTCTTATCAAGTTTGCTCGGTATTCAAAAAGGTGGTTTAAGCGGTTATAATCGTGACACACAAGTTAGCAAATATTTAATCATGGACCTTGTCCGGGAATGCGAAGCTACGCCAATTATTTTGCAGGGAGTTTTTGAAAGCTTGACAATCAACACCGACAAAATGAAAAAGCAGTGTGAATCAGGTTTTATGAATTCTGTAGATATTGCGGACCATTTAGCACGAACTCTGGATTTACCGTTTAGGGAGTGCTTCCATCTGCTGGCCCGGGCGGTAAAACTTTCCGAACCGGAAACAAAAATAACGACTGCTGCATTGGGAAAAACACTTGCAGAATTTGGACACCCAACGGAAATCGCAGAGGGGCTGGCAGAATTTCATGATCCCCGGAAACTAATAAACCAAAGACAGCACCAGGGCAGTCCCTCTCCGAAGCAAATTCGCCTGCAAATTGAGGAGCTTTCAGAGCGACTGAATTCACTTTCGTTTCCTCTAGTAGATCTGCAAAAAAATATTCTTGATGCACAGGAGAATTGCCAAAATTATGGGGTCTGACAGGTTTGAAATTGGCGTGATCGGTGCCGGAGCATGGGGAACAACGTTGGCAAGGCTGCTTGCCAACAACGGCAGCTCTGTTCAGATCTGGTGCCACGAACCTGAAACCGCAAAAAGTATCCGCCAGAATCACGTCAACACTTCCTTTTTGTTGGACGTCCCACTTCCGAAATCGCTTGGAGCCTCGACCGATTTGCTTGAAGTCGTCAGGAATACCCGTATTCTCATCGCTACTCCTCCTTCACACTTCACCCGCGAAATTGCCAAAAAAATGCGCCCGGTAATCACGGTTGAGCATATTTTGGTCATCCTTAGCAAGGGCATCGAACAACATTCACTAGCGCTGATGAGTGAAATTTATGCGGAAGAACTAAACAATTTACCTAAATTAGCAGTTCTTTCCGGCCCGACGTTTGCTCGTGAAGTTGCTTTAGATTTGCCCTCTGCCGCAGTACTAGCCTGTGAAGACGAAAAAACAGGAAGTCTGCTGCAAAGGCATTTTCATTCAGATCGATTCCGTCTTTACCGTAGCGCTGATCTCATCGGTGTACAGCTGGGTGGCGCCATCAAAAATGTGATTGCGATTGCTTCTGGAATTGCAGATGGAATGCAGTTGGGACTGAATGCACGTGCGGCCTTGATTTGCAGAGGTGTTGCAGAAATGACCAGGCTCGGAACCGCAATGGGCGGAGCTGCAGAAACTTTTATGGGCATGTCCGGAATAGGAGATTTGGTTTTGACTGCAACCGGGAATCTTTCCCGTAACCACAATCTTGGAGAAAAGCTGGGCCAGGGTCTTTCACTGGATGAATGCCTTCCTCCCGGCGGTGCTGTTGCGGAAGGTGTCCGCAATGCCGTTTCCATACGAGAGTTAGCACATCGCCATCAGATTGAAATGCCGCTCTGTACTGCAGTTTATCAAGTTTTATATGAAGGGGCTACCTGCACTCAAGCTTTGCAGCAACTTCTGGAACGTGAACGTCCGGATGAAGAAATGTGTTTACCCAACTTCACCAAAAAGTACAATTAGTCTATTATATCAGCGCAAATGAGCAGCTTTTTTTCTACAAAAAACTGGAATAAATTTTTTCTCCATCTCTTGTTCATTTGCAGCACTTTCAGCATTGCTGGCACTGATGCCTCAATCATAATCTTGTATTTGCTGACTTTGATAAGATGGATCTGGAGTCGACCATTCTCGCAGCTTGAAAACCACTTCTTATGGGTTATTTTATTTTTCATGGCTGCTGCAGTATTTTCGGGACTGCTGAATGCTTACGAAACTGATCACCTGATGGCTTTACGCACCAACTGGCGCTTGTTGTTGCCTTTGCTTCTTGCGGACATTTTATCCGAAGTCGATGAGGAGCAGTTGCTGGGAATTTTCTTCGGATTCGTGATGTTTATTGCCATATACGGTATCATCCAGTATTTCACCGGTGCCGACTGGTTTCGTCCGGAAGGTCAACAAATGACCACTCATTTTTTGTCTGGATCTGCTGCAGAAAACACTGTTTTCCATGGCAAAGGAAATTTCACGCACCACCTGACTTACGGTGGTTTTTTACTACTCTGTTTCCCTTTTTTTATCTCGCTCATTTTTTGTAAAGACTGGAGCCCATTTGTTCGTCTTTTAACGACCATTGTTTCGGCTTTGGTGCTGGTCGGTATCGGAGCATCGCTGGGCCGCAGTGTCTGGCTGGGAGCAGCGGCAGCAATTGCAGTTTTACTTTTTCGATTATCACCGAAACTTATGCTTGCCCTCAGCATTTTAGTTATTGCAGGAGGCACATATTTTTTCTTGCAATTTAGTGATCCTTCTTTTCAAACCCGGACGCCCACGAATCGCATTGAAGCCCTGCAGCAACGTTTCATCAGTGGCTTTAAACTTAAATCCAACCAGGACCGTGTTTTGATGTGGGAAGCAGGAATATATGCAATTCAAGATCATTTCTGGTTGGGAATCGGTTATGGCAATGACGCAAAAATAATGCCCTATTATCGCGACATAATCACTGACCGCACAGGTCATCGGTTTCACAACAAAGCTAGCGCCGGAGTCCACAACATCTATCTGCAAACGTGGATTAATTACGGACTGTTCGGCTTTTTGGGATACCTCAGTATTTTGGCAATCTTTTTATGGCAATGCATCGGATCACTCTCCCGTACCATACCCTACAGCTATGAAAATTCAATCCTCTGGGCCGGTGTCGCAGGCGTGTGCGGATTTATGGTTGCCGGTTTTTTTGAAAACAATTTCCGTGACGGCGAAGTTCAGGTAATGCTGCTGATCTTGATGGGCTTGAACTTGCGTCAAATTCAAAAAGTGAAAAAGCGGATTTTTAAACCTTAAGATTTAAAACGAGAATCTATAAAGTGGAAGAAATTAACGGCAGGTGAACGTACCGATGGACTTTTACCGCTTTTTAGGAGGACTGACCCAGGACTTGCATTATTTACTGAGTTTTGATGAACACCACACTTCAATCCATGAACTACATTAAGATCGAAAAACACGGGGATCCGGATGTTTTACTATTACATTCACAGCCGGTTCCAGAACCCGGCCCCGGTGAAGTACTGATAAGAGTCGCGGCGGCTGGAGTTAACCGCCCGGACGTGATGCAGCGTAAAGGTCTTTATCCGCCTCCACCCGGCGCGACTGATGTTCCCGGGCTGGAAGTATCCGGAACCGTAGTGAGCGTGGGAGAAAACGTCACAGAACCCGCCATCGGGTCTGAAGTTTGCGCTCTGTTAACTTGCGGTGGTTATGCGGAATATTGTCTTGCGGCTGCCCCAGTCTGTTTGCCGGTTCCAGAGAATATGTCACTGGAGGATGCGGCGGGACTTCCGGAAACATTCTTCACCGTTTGGACAAACGTTTTTGAGCGCGGGCATCTGAAATACGGAGAAAGTCTGCTGGTACACGGAGGCAGCAGTGGAATAGGCACCACTGCAATTCAACTCGGTAAAGCCTTTGGAGCAACTGTTTACACCACAGCAGGAACTCCAGAAAAATGTGAGTTTTGTAAAAACCTCGGAGCCGATGCTGCAATCAATTACCGTGAGCAAGATTTTTCCACAGAAATTAAACGACTCACTGAAGACAAAGGAGTCGATATAATTCTTGACATGGTAGGAGGCCCATATTTTCCAAAAAACATCAAATTACTGGCTGCCGAAGGCCGCTTGCTGCAAATCGCCCTGATGCAGGGTTCAAATGCTGAAGTAGATTTTCTTGCCCTTCTGCTCAAGCGTGTAACTTTGACCGGCTCCACATTGCGCCCCCGTAGTGTTGAGGAAAAAACTAAAATCGCACAGGCCTTGTTCAAAAACGTTTGGCATTTGCTTGAATCCCGAACTGTACGGCCAATCATCCATCAAACATTCCCACTCGCAGATGCTGCAGAAGCTCACCGCCTGATGGAAAGCAGCACCCACATTGGCAAAATATTGCTCAAGCCAACAGCAGATTGAGACCGTATAAAACAGATTGTGCACTCCGAAATTTTACCTGCTAATCTGCCTGTGCAAATCCATGCGAAGCTCAGGCATTTCTCGAACAAAACTTGACAAGACTAACTCATTCCTGAAACACTGCAGACTCAACTTTATCTTTAATTTTCTCAAAAGGAGACTCTATGGATGATAATTCAAAAAAAACCGCACTGCGGATGATTCCTTACGGACTGTACGTTATGACAGCCGAAGACAAGGATGGTCGAATTTCGGCTGCCACAGTGAACTGGGTCACACAGGCTTCATTCAAACCTCCGTTGTTGGCAGTCGGTGTCAAAGCAGACTCACAAATTCATGACATTACAAAAACAGCCGGGAACTTCGCACTAAATGTTTTAGGCAAGGGACAGCAAGGCGCAGCGTATGCGTTTTTTAAACCTGCGGAGCGGAACGGGCAAAAGATCAGCGGTGAGCCCTTTCATGCCGGAAGTACAGGAGCCCCGATTTTGGACAACATGCCCGCTTTCATTGAATGCAGACTGGTGACAACTGTGGAGGAAGGTGACCACTCTATTTTTCTAGGTGAAGTAGTGGATGCAGGTGTGAACCAAGAACCGGAAGGACGCGCTGATGATGCAACTCTTCTATTGAAAGACCTCGGTGAAAAGACTTATTACGGCGGCTGAGCGGACAAGACTCTATGGTGATTGAAGTCCATAACGTCTGCAAATCCTTCAAAGACGTTAACGCTGTTCGAAACGTCAATTTACGGGTTGAATCCGGAGAAGCGGTGGCTCTGCTCGGACCAAACGGTGCGGGCAAGACCACTTTGGTGGAAATGATCGAAGGTGTTCAACTTCCCGATTCCGGTACAATTCAGATCTTTGAAAAGACATGGGCTAAAGACGAACATTTTTTACGTCAGGAAATCGGTCTTGCCTTACAGGAAACAAGGTTCCAGGAGCGTTTGACGGTTGAGGAAACACTCGATCTTTTTGCCAGTTTTTACCATCTCGGTAAAAAGCGTACAAGCGAGGTCATTGACATCATTCAGCTCGAAAGCAAGCGCAGCACCTGGGTTGTCCAACTCTCCGGAGGACAACGGCAGCGGCTTGCCCTGGGGATTGCAATTCTGCCAAGTCCACGAATCCTCATTCTCGACGAACCAACAACCGGACTTGATCCAAATGCTCGGCGTGACCTCTGGGAAATCCTCGAAGATTTTAAGGCAACTGGAACCACGATGATTCTCACCACGCATTACATGGAAGAAGCAGAATTTCTTTGTGACCGAATTGTCATGATGGATCAAGGAAAAATCCTAGCAGAAGGCTCCTTAAATCAGCTGCTAGACAAATTTGGCGAGGGTGATTTGATTGAATATGTGATCGAAGGGTCATTCCCAACTCAAGAAGCCAAAGCACTTTCCGGCGTACTTACCTGTCGCTGGAATGAAGATACAGGTTATGGACGATTGATAGTAAACAGTATTTCAGAAACATTGCCCGATTTTTTAGATTTAATAAAAATTACAGCAGTTTCTTTGACATCACTTGAGTGCCGTAGGCGTACCCTTGATGATTTATTTCTTGCAATGAGCGGGAGACACTTGGATGAATAGCATGCTTTTACGGCTAGTCATTTCTCAGTTCAAACTATTCTTCCGGGAACCGGGAGTTGTGTTCTGGTCTTTTGGGTTTCCAGTATTGATGGCCTGGATATTGGGGATTGCCTTTGCGAGCAAAGGTGAAATTCTTCGGAACGTTGCGCTGGTTTCTAATAATCAGGCATCGGCTTCCACTCTTCCGGAATGGCTGCTTCAAAAAACAGGCATGGCTCCTGCAGAGTTTTCAGGAGATTACGAGCTTGTATGGGAAGTTGGAGAAAATCATGGAGAACAGGCACGTTTTCGTTTCAGGGTGATGCCTGAAAAGGCTGCAATGCTGGCTCTTAAGCGCGGACAAATTACGCTCTGGATCGAAGGCAATCCGAAAACCGGTCTTCGTTACCGCTTTGATCCGAACAATGCTGAATCGCGTCTGACGTATTTGCTGTTGGAGAGAGCTTTCCGAAAGCAGAAATTTGTCCGACAAAAAGCAGAAGTCCACCCGTTGACTATGATAGGCAGCCGATATGTCGATTTTTTGATCCCAGGCTTAATGGCCATATCGATTATGAATGCCTGTTTGTGGGGAATCGGGTGGAATTTGATTGAGTTGCGCATCAAAAAATTACTACGTAGGATGGTTGCCACTCCGATGAGAAAATCAGTTTTTCTCCTCTCGCATGGACTGAATCGTATGATTCTCAGCGCTGCTGAGCTGCTGTTGCTGTACGGATTTGTCCACTTCTATTTTGATATTAATATTCAAGGTAGTCTGCAGGCCCTGGCTTTGGTTTTTTTAAGCGGCTACAGTGCATTTGCTGGAATTGCCGTTCTCATCTCGTCCCGTGTACAAAACACGCAAAGCGGCAACGGTTTGATTAACAGCGTAACTCTGCCGATGTTTATCCTTTCAGGAATTTTTTTTAGTTACCACAACTTTCCGGACTGGGTCATCCCCTATGTAGAGGTACTTCCTTTAACCTTACTTACTGACTCTTTACGAGGAATCATCACTGAAGGAATTGGTTTGGCACAAGTAATTCAGCCGGCACTTGGGTTACTTGCGATTGGAGGAATTTGTTTTGCACTGGCCCTGAAATTATTCCGCTGGCACTAAGAAGTGTTGAGTTTTGATTTGGGTTTTAGCCAAGAACCAACAAGAATTCACAAATATTCAACGTGTAGCACCATCTTTCATAGACTTCAAATATTCTGCAGTGCAATCCCGAATTTATGCCGGATCATACGCTGCAACAGCTGGTCGTTTTCCAAACCGGCAAAACGTATTTCCGTTCTGATTTTGTAACGAATCATGAAAAGATCCTGTTCTGTCCGGCTTAACTCGATTTGACTGAGCAAATTGTGATGCATCAAGGTATCGAGCACATCCCGCCGCAATCGGTTTTTGAGACGCATTAGCTGTTGCTTGGTGGTGCCGTTAAGTATACCCTCAATTTCTGACTGGTTGTGCCCCATCATTGATAGCTTTAACCAGATTGAATACAGGTTCCCCCTGTTGTCTGCCGGAGGCTGCTGGCCGAGTCCGGGAGGAACTCCAATCAGCAATGCTACCAGTAAGACTACCAGAACCACCTTGGTTTTGAATGCCATTTTTCCCCTTTATTATGCAGATTAAGATTTACGGTTATTAAACCTGAACATATACCCATACAAAAAATGGGAAATTCTAAAAACCGTCAACCTGTCGTTTGGACAAACAGAGCCATCATAAACAGCAATGCCGCTCGATTCAGTGCGCACTCATATACAAGCGTCAACAACAAAACCAGAGTAATCCGCTGTATTTGTTATGACAATAATTTGTCGAAAATTTTCAAAAACATCAATCAGGATCACTCTGTGGGCACACTACGCCCCTTTGAATGAAGCAGATGGAATTTCAAACAGAAATCTCCCTGCCATCCAAACGAGAAAGCAATCCAAATCTCATCCCTTTATCGACAGATTTGCTGGAAACTTTAGAGGAAAAGATTAGGAGGGAAATGAAAGGGCGACACAGATCGTATCGTCCGAATATTTGCTTCTAAAAAATTAGCGGTTGCTTTTGAGGATTGTTACCAGTCCGCCGTTGGGACCAGGGACCGCACCTTTGACTAGTACGATTGCTTCTTCTGCAAGGATTTTGACAATCTTTAGACCGAGCTGAGTTACTTTGCCGTTGCCGTGGCGGCCATGCATTTTCTTGCCCTTGAAAACACGAGCCGGAGTGGCGCACTGCCCGATACTTCCAGTCCCGCGGTGTCCTCTGTGTCCGTGACTGGCAGGCTGTCCATGAAATCCGTGACGTTTCATAACCCCGGTGAAACCCTTACCTTTTGAGTTTCCGGAAACCGAGACACTTTCTCCTTCTGCAAATAAATTAACATCAAAAACTTGTCCAACTTCCACTTCGTTAATGTTCTCCACTTCAAATTCGCGCAGGATGCGAGTGGGGGCCTGTGCTTTAAAATGCCCTTTGATCGGTTTGTTTACTTTACGCTCAGGTATTTCTTCAAACCCAACTTGTACATGATTGCAACCGTCTTTTTCCTGGATCTTTTTTTGTACAACCGTCATAGGCCCGGACTGCAGCACGGTCACAGGAAGCGCAGTTCCGTCTTCTTCAAAAATCTGGGTCATGCCAATCTTGCGGGCCAAAAGTCCATTTAACATGGAATCCTCAATCAGTAAAATTATTTATTTATTTAAACGGCCCAGCATCTCAGGAACGTCATTATTACATCTAAGTTATTATTTGAGTGTAATTTACTTCGGGTTGGATTACAAGTTTATTTTTTCAAAGGCCTATATAATCCGATAATGCGCAGTGTGTACTCCCGCACCACAGAAATTGCAAACATTTCATAAGTTCACATTCTTGCAGAAAGTCCAGTTTAGCGGTACCACGTGTTGCGTTCTTATCAGTCTGTCGATATAATTGGGTTAAACCAAATAATACTCGCATTCATCTTCATTTTCCAACTTAATGAAATTGTACATAACTGAAAATTGGAAGCACCTGCTAGCAGGGATTCTCTTTCTTGGAGCAACCTGCATCCTTGGTCTGACAGGATATATTTTTCATATTTATTACAGCCCTATAATGGATACTGCTACGGAAGGCAGCTCTATTATACTGATTCCTCGAGGCTCCACTTTCAACAGCGTTACAGGGCGTGTAAGAGAAAAAGGGCTGTTGCCATACCCCCGACTCTATGACTATTTGGCTAAACAATTGAAAGTACATTCCCGAATCCAGGCTGGAGAATTTAAAATTCAACACAGCTGGAACACGTCTGAGTTGTTGCAGTATCTGGTTTCCGGAAAGAGCATCCGGCACAGGATTACCATTCCCGAAGGATCAAATTATGTACAAATTGCAAAGCGATTGCACAGTGCAGAATTAGCAGATAAAGAAGTGCTCATGTCACTGATAAATGATCCGGAATTATTAGCAAAAACTGGAATTCCTGAACTGACAACACTGGAAGGATTTTTGTTTCCGGAAACTTACTTTTTTTCACGAGTAGAATCAGAGCAGGAAATTTTATCCGCAATGATTGCGCAGTATCGCCGGGTTTTCAATGCTGATTTTCAGAAGCGTGCAGAAGAAATTGGGATGAACGAGTATACAGTTCTAACTCTGGCTTCCATTGTTGAAAAGGAAACCGGAGCAGATTCAGACCGACCATTGATTGCTTCCGTTTTTCATAATCGACTCAAGCGTAGAATGCGGCTTGATAGTGACCCAACGGTCATTTATGGACTTGGTGATTTCAACGGGAATCTGACACGAGAGCATTTACGAAAACCGACTCCGTATAACACTTACACCAGATACGGTTTGCCCCCTACTCCCATTTCTAATCCGGGGCGTGCTTCATTGCACAGCGTGCTTTATCCAGCAGATAAAAAGTACCTGTATTTTGTCGCCCGCGGGGACGGCAGTAGTCAGTTTTCAAGGACTTTACGTGAACACAACAAAGCCGTTTGGTACTATCAGAAAATCCGCAAAAACCGTGAAGCAATGCGCCGCAAACGTAAACAAGCATCCGCAAAGAAATTATGATTTATATACTTTACTAAAAATCACGCGCGGTATTTTGCCTTTAATTTTTTACTGGAAAAACTCACTCTATTTTTCCGGCATCCCTTTGTGCACTGCGGCTAACATTTTTAGAGTGCAAAAATATTTTTAATGAGTAAACAATGCCCCCCAAAAAAAGCAGCAAATTTGCCTTGCTTGGCTATTACATTCAGCAACACTGGCTTTACTATTCATTGGGAATTGTCGCTATTTTAGGTACCAACTGGATTGCTGTCAGTATTCCGGAATATGTCCGCTTAAGTATTGATTTGTTAAATAATGATCTAAAGGCAAGACAGGATTTATTGTGGGAATATATGCTGATCATGCTGGGATTGTCACTTCTGATGATGGTGGTGCGTACACTTTCCCGGATTCTATTTTTCAATCCCGGACGTGCCATAGAGTGTCAAATCAAAAACGACATGTTCAGAAAGCTGATGGCTCTGCAAAAAAATTATTATGATGAAAATCCATCTGGCAACATCATTTCGCGCATTAATAATGATATCACCGGAGTGCGGCTGATTTGCGGGTTCGGCCTCATGCAAGCCTTCAATATCACGACAGCACTTTCAATGACGCCGTATAAAATGTGGCAACTCTCACCAAATCTCACACTTTTCTGCGTCATCCCGATCATCATTGTTTTTACCGCAGTACGCTTGGGGATGCACGTGCTGGTGCGGAACATGCGGGCACGCATGGAAAGCCTGCAGCGCCTTTCCGGTTTTACGGTTTCATCCTTATCCGCAGTTGACATTATCAAAAGTCTGACCATGCGTAAATGGAGTACTCAACGATTTGAAACAGAAAACCAAAGCATGCTCCGTTGTTCTTTGAAAATTGCCTGGACCCGCTCTTTTGTGATGCCAATGTTAAGTAATTTAGAACATTTTCTGAAACTAATGGTTTTGCTCGTCGGCGGCATGATGGTGATTGAAGGTAACTTTACCATTGGGCAGCTAACTGCCTTTATTGCCTATTCAGCATTATTGACATTTCCCCTGATGGGATTGGGCTGGGTGACAACCATGTTTCAGCAGGGCCTGGTCGGACTGGCCAGCATTCAGACAGTTTTGCAACAGGACCTACCACGTATTCAGTTGAAATCACTGCAGCAGCAAAAACTGAAATCACTTTTTGCAGAAAACGGTTTGAGGGTTAATAATTTAAACTTTAGCTATCCTGAGAGTAACAAAAAGACCCTCCATAATATCAGTTTTACAATTAAACCCGGACAAGTCATCGGTATTCTGGGACGTATCGGTTCCGGCAAATCAACACTTGTCAACGGCTTGAATCGTTATTTGGACATGGGCAAGGGTTCCATCTTTTTAGGCGACCAAGATCTTGCAACTCTCAACGACAAAGACGTGCGTAACTGTATTAGAACAGTTACCCAAGAACCTTTTTTGTTTTCGGACACTGTAGAAAACAATATGACATTTGCAGAGGAGCAACAAGATTCGAGAGATCCGCAACATTTGCAGGATATTCTCCATTCTGCCGCTTTGGAAGAGGAAGTAGCACGTTTTCCGAAACAAGAAAAAACTGTGGTTGGAGAAAAAGGGATCATGCTTTCCGGTGGACAAAAACAGAGAATTAGTCTGGCAAGGGCAATGATGAAACCTTGTGATCTGCTGATTTTGGACAATGTTCTTTCTGCAGTTGACTATGAAACGGAACGTCATTTACTGCAGGAGATCCACAAACTCCTCAAACCGGAAAACAATATGCCTGCCCTAGCAGGAAGCCTGCTCATTGTTTCTCATCGTGTAACTTCGATGGAACAGGCTGATTTGATTTTGGTTATGGATGAAGGACAAATAGTGGATCGAGGGCAACATGCAGACCTTATTCAACGTCCGGGTTATTATCAGCAAATGTGGGCACTGCAAATCGAGCGCAACTCCTGAACAGTGTTGGGTTTCTAACCAATTACGGAAACCAGCACACAACACTCAACACTTTCCTATGCTCTCTCTCAATAAGGTATCAAATAGGCTCTGGGACAAACCAATTCTTAAAAACATTTCCTGGTCTACCGAATTTGGACAAAGCTGGGCTATTCTCGGTCCAAATGGCGCAGGGAAATCAACCCTGGTAAAAGTTATTCTGGGGCAAATTCCATATTGCGGTACTATCGAACGTCATGTAGAAATCACGGATTTTGACAAAGTCGCACATGTTTCACTCGAGCAGCAAAAAATCCTAGTTGCCCGAGAAGAAAAAAAAGATCGCTTTGAAGAATACAGCGAAAAAGAACAACATTTTTTAACCGGACGAGAAATAATGGATCCGGAAGGCAAACATCCAGATAAACTTCTCAAGATTGCCGAACAGCTCGGGCTTTCGCCTTTGCTAGAATATCCTTTTCGCCACTTTTCAAATGGCGAAACACGCAAAACTTTGATTGGAAAAGCACTGCTTTCTGAACCAAAATTGCTGATTCTTGATGAACCTTTTGATGGTTTGGACAAGGAATCTGTCCTGTGGCTCAAGCAAACTATTTCCACTCTAATCAATAACGGTTTAGCAGTCTGGTTGGTAAGTCACCGTTTTGAGGAATTAGTTCCGGAAATCAAACATGTGCTTTGTTTAAAAAGCGGTGAGGTTTTTGCGCAAGGTACACGGTCTGAAGTACTGATTCCTGAACTGATGGGGGTGTTGTATGGAGGCAGAAAAATACAAAATACCCAACGCAGAAAAGCGGACGAATATGAGAAAAAATATAAAAAACTAACTCTCCGTAATCACAGTGAGCCTTTGGGGAACAATAGCAAGGATAAAAGTATTATCCGGATGAAGAACGTGAATGTCAGCTACGGCAAGAAAGTGGTGCTGAAAAATTTTAATTGGTCAGTACAGCAGGGAGAAAACTGGAAAATAGTCGGCCCAAATGGAGCAGGTAAATCTACTTTGCTCAGTTTAATTTCCGGCGACAATCTCCAGGCTTATGCAAATGAAATTTACCTCTTCGGCCTGCGTCGTGGCACCGGCGAAAGCATTTGGGACATTAAGCAGAAAATAGGGCTGGTCTCGTCTGAGTTTCAGATACACTATCGTGAATCAATTTCTGCGCTAAAAGTGGTACTTTCGGGATTTTTTGATTCAATTGGATTTTATCGACCAGCTTCGGGGAAACAAAAAGAAACGGCACTCAACTGGATGGAATTTCTGGAAATAGCAAAAGTTGCTGAAGATGACTTCACGCGTCTCTCATGCGGCCAGCAACGGCTGGTATTGATTGCCAGAGCGATGGTAAAATCACCACCGTTACTCATTCTTGACGAGCCTTGTCAGGGATTGGATCGCACAAACCGAAATCTTGTTTTAGAGCTGATTGACCAGATTGGTCAAAATTCCGCAACACAAATTCTCTACGTCACACACATTGCGGCCGATCAGCCAAACTGCCTGCACAGTGAATTGTGCTTTGAAGAAAACCCTGGCGGAATTTTTCGTCCAAATATTTCGTGAGTTTCAGTAGTAGGATTATCTCTCTTCTTGGCTCAAAGCAGAGACGCAATGGCAAATCCTCCCGCAAATGTGCCGATCGCACTACCTAAATTTGCGAACATCACAACCAGCAAAATGCGGGTAATATTATTTTGCCAAAAACCTCTCAGATGTGTGATATCATCCGCAAGGTTTTCAAAATCACGTACCTGAGGTTTGCGTAGAAGTGCTTCAACTAATCCTGCCACCCAGCCTGCTGCAACAGCAGGATTGAGCGAGGTGAAAGGTGCCGCCACAAATGAAGTTGCTATCGTAATTGGATGGCCAAATGCTATAGCTGTCCCGAGTGCGGATAGTGTGCCGTTGATCAAAAACCAGCGCTGAATCATTTCTATGCTTACATCCGTTTCAACGGTAAAAAACCCATATCCAATCAAGCCTACAATCAATGCAGGAATTCCCCATTTAAGCCAGGTGCCTACTTTCCCCGGAGGAGGAACAGCCTCTAATTCAGCCAGATTATGTTCGCGCTCCAGCTCTGCAATCAGTCCTTTGACATGGCCTGCACCAACTACTGCCACAATCCGTTTCCCTTGTGCCTGCCGTATTTTTTCGGCCATAAACTGATCTCTCTCATCAATCAGAATATGTTTCATTTCCGGAGATTGTTCCGCCAGCATTTGCATGGCTTCAGAAAGTGCATCACTTTCCTTGAGTTTTTCAATTTCTTCTTTGCTGATTTCTTCACGAACAAACAAACTGGCAAGGAGTTGTCCCAGTACTTTCATCCGTTCCCAAAACGGCATTCCCCGCCAAGTCCGCTGCAGAGTTATCTTAACATCTCTATCTGCCAACACCAGTGCTGCATTTACTCGTTCTGCAGCGTTTGCTGCTTCCAGCATTTCTGCACCTGGTTTAACACCAAGTTGAGATCCCAAACGTTTTTGGAAGGCAGTCATGATCAAATTTGCAAACAACAAAAATGATTTTCCTTCACGGACAACCTTGAAAATATCCATTTTCTTCCATTGATTTTTATCCAGCATCGTCTGATGGCGGGAAGAACAGAGTTCAATACAAACCGTATCCGGCTTTTCCTGATTGATGATGGAGTCAACTTCATCCACGCTTGATTGTGAAATATGGGCGGTGCCAATGAGTAAGATTTGCTTTTCTTCAAAGGTAATCTCATGTACATTGCCGGAGTAGGACATTTACGAAAAGAAGTTTGAGGTTTTAGAATCAACAAAATAGTCAATAAATCGACATTTAATTTTAAGAGAAACAAAACAAAGGCGCAAAATGTTTTTGCCATTTTTACCGCTGATTCTTGCTTCAGCCAGTTTAACCTTACTCTCTGGAGAGTTGGAGCGTCCGGAGCCTTGGTTGAATTTACCTCTTGCCGTGACCCTGCCTCTCATTATTCTTTTCGGTTTTCTTCTGGCTCAAATGACTCAAAGACTCTGGCAATTTAGCCATTTGAAACAATTTCCCGTTGCTGAGGAAGACAGCTATTCTTCAGCAAAACTCACCCAAGCAAGAATCCTGATTTTAATATTTTGGTTGGCACTTGTTTATGGTGAGCATTTAGATTTGCGCTTAGGTAACGTTTTTGAAAATACTACTGAAGCTGAATCAGTCAGTTTTGGTATTTTGCTGCTGGTTTACTGGCTTGCCGACGCTTTTACCGCAATTCCAGTTTATCAATGGAATACTCAAGGGCTTGAAGAAAAGATCAAAAAGTCTGTTCTGCACCTGCGCCTGCAGTTGCCGGTACTGTCTCTGATCATCATCCAATCAGTCTGGTTTTGGGTGACTAACAAGTTTCTTCCTTCTTTTCCTTCAAACTGGAGTCTCATTTTTGAACTACTGTCCAGTTTAATCCTGATGGTGCTTCTTGCACCGGTTGTTTTTGTGAAAAGCTGGGGAGCAAAAGCTATCGAAAATGGGAAGGAGTACGAAGAAATCCACAATGAGCTGGAAGATTCCCGTACACCGGTAACAGCAATTTTATCGTGGCCGGATTCGATAATGCCATACTCCACCGCAGGAGTAATCGGTTTCTTGCGTGGATTCCGTTATTTACTTATCAGCCCGCAACTGCTCAAAGAGCTTTCAGCAGCGGAACTGCGAGCTGTTACTGCCCACGAAGCCGGACACTTGCGGAGGCAGCATATGCTTTTTTATCTGCTTGCATTTATCTGTTTATTGGAGTTTTTTGCAATAGCAGGCAGTGCCAACTTATTGCTTTCCTGGACAGGTGTTTTGGAGGTTTCAGGAATGCTGATGGGTGTAGCGGCTATTTTAAGCATTATATTGTTTATTCGTTTTGTAATAGGCTTTCTCAGTCAAAATTTTGAACGGCAGGCAGACTGCCACGCCTTTGAACGTTACGGCATCTCACCCATTTCGACGGCTCTTTTGAAAGTTTCCTGGCTCAACGGGATCAATCCGGAGCAGGACAACTGGCATCACTACGGAATTCGACAACGTATCGACTTTTTATCGATTTGTGTCAAAAAGCCGGAAATGCTACAAAAACATCATCGGCATGTGTCCCGCATTAAGCTGTGGTGCGCGGTCTTGCTTGTCGGGTTGCTTGGCGCAAATTACATGCTCAGTTCAGAAATTGTCCAAACAAAGGCCCTTGCCTGGAAATTGGAGCAGTCAGATGAAAATTGGCAACTGAAAGATGCCCCAATGTTGTCAAAAATGGGTGACTTGCTTTATTTCCAAAATCAGCAAGACAGAGCAGAATTATGGTATCGCCGGGCACTGGAACTGGACCCGGAGGAACCGCACACCCTGAATAATCTCGCCTGGCTTTTAACTGAAAAACATAACAATGATGAGAAGCGTCTGCAGGAAAGTGTGATCCTGGCCCAACAAGCATTGGCAATAAAACAAGCTGCATTTATTTGGGATACACTGGCGGAGGCATATCTAATAAATGGGAAATACGAGGCAGCAGCAGATGCTGCACGCCAAGCCCTGAAACTTGCAAAAGAAAAGATGGGACTCACACGCGGTACAGACCTGAATTACTATCGAGAAAGACTTGAAAAATTGACAGTTGAATAGGACACTGCGTAAAAAAAGTTCAAGAACTATTACAGCAGAAAATTTCCAACTTATTAATGATAATGAGAAAAACTAGGCAAACGCTAAAAATCAACCGAATAAAGCATCATGTTGATGCGGAAGACGATATCGTTCTTTGCCTTTGAATAAACATGGCGTTAGAGCCGTTTGAAAACAAAGCAGAGTAGAATTGAAAGAACAAATCATTGCCGCCGCGCAAGCAAAATGCAGTATTTATTGAAACAATGGAAGTATTTTTTTTGCTTGATTTTGATTTATTTTTGCTTGGTCGAAACAGTTTTCGCAGGAAAATTGAGACTGAGAGCCAGAGAACATTTTGATACTGCAACAGTAAATTACGGAAATCTCATTGAAAAAGAAACAACTTCCGGAATTGGACCGACAATAAATTTTTGGTGGGAAGAGCCCTATGAAAACTCATTCGGATTAGCTGTAGGATTAATGTACATTGATTTTTTGCATGAATCAGAAAGTATCGGAAGAGGACAGCGCATGGAACTCTGGAAACTCGGACTTGAGGGCAAACATGACCCATTTCAGGGAGACGGTGGACTTTTTTTCCGCTGGGGCATTTCAAAAAATAAGCTGAAAACTAAAGGAATTCTAGGTGAGCTTAAAGGAAATGGAAGATATTTCGGGATTGGTTGGGAATTTCCTTTTGAAATCCTGGGTTTGGCTTTTGAGATTGCTCAAAGACAGATTAGCCTGGAAAATAATTTGTCTATTGTGACTTCCAGTCCTTCAATTGGAATACACTTTTACAAGCATCTCTAAGAGGAGCTAATCAATGGTTTGCTGAATCGCAAAACAGAAGTGCGGGCAAATTGTCCCGCACTTTTTGGCTGAAGATTCCTCTGCTAGGGAAGGACCATGAAACAGATTCCCATGATGATAGTGGGTATAAAAGCGGCCATCAGCAATTTTGCCGGATTTACACCATGCTCAAAAAAACGTCCGAGAATCGATTGCCCCGCCGGATTCGGAGCATTGGCAATCACTGTCAGCCCGCCTCCGGTCACAGCTCCCGCCACCACTGCATATTTCGAGGCTTCGGCTAAGTTCGGCACCAATGTAGCCAGGTAGGTGATCGCTGCATTGTCATTGAATGCAGTCAAGACAGTAGAAGTCAGCATCAGCGGCAATTCGGCAAGAGACCCAAGTACAGGTGCAATCCACCAGCCCTGCAAGCCACCATGAGTTATTAGGCCTGCAAGGAAAAATCCAACCATGATCGGCCCCTTGAGTTCCACCTTATTCTGATGGGTTCCTGTTAGGGACATGAAGCCCAGGAAAAAGAGAAGTCCCCCAATGAACAAGACCGGATAGTGGGCATTAAAGACCGTCCAAGCCAGAAAACAAAGGTGGACCAGCGTAACCCACCAGGGAATTGAAGCCTCCCGTTCGGCCCACATGGCCTCAAATTCTTCGTGGCTCATACGACCTGGCTTAAGCCTTACTACTTCCGGCGCGTCAAAGCCCGCACCTGGCTCCTCTAACCGGTCCGTACCCATTTTTGCAAACTGACCACGAAAGACAATGAAGTAGAGCACGTTTGAAATAAGTATTCCCAACGCAGCCTTCCAGCCGAAGTTGGCCGCCATGAAACCCATGCTCCAATCCCATGGTGCTGCAACCATCAGCACCGGCGGTGCTGCAAAATGAGTGAGAGTTCCTCCGACCGAAATGTTAACGAAGAGCAATCCAATCGTTGCATAAGCAAATCCGGAGGAGGGCTTATGCTTGTAAAACTGATTCGCCAGCAATAGTGCAGCAATCGTAATTGCAGCCGGCTCTGTGATAAATGAACCAAGCAACGGGGCAATCATCAGGATCGAAAACCACCAGGCAGCAGTACTGTGCCCCCCCAAACCTGAGGCGATTCCAAGCAGTTGTTCGGCAAACTTGACCACCGGCCTAGTGGACGCAATGGCCATGATTACCACCACAAACACCGGCTCAACATATTCACGGTCATAGACAATGTAATTCTTAAAAGTGGTCCAATCGAAGATGCCAATGGTGACAAACAACAAGGCAATGACCCACATTCCGAAAACCACTTCTACTTCCCCGAGAAAGTGAAAAAGCTCTGCCTTGAAAGGAATGTCGTGCTTGATCTCCTCTTCCACAGCTCCTGCAGCCTTCATTCGCTGGTCATGCTCTTCATGAATCTGATGCGCTTTGGCCGTGAGTTTGTTGGCCATGAAAGTGTGCAGGATGGCAAACAGAAAAATCAGTGAAGCAACCAAATTGAAAGGATTCGCACTGATGCGATGCCCGAGTATATCACTCACACTACCTCCTTCAGGATCCCGGTAGTTTTCAATCCCATGAACCCGATCACAGCCTTCCTCCTGAAACTTGGGAGAACCGTAATTTTCCGAATAGCAGCTCAGTGGGACAGGGAAGGGGGCTGAAGTTTCATGTTCTCCTCCGCCAGCGGCATAGATGCTTGTACTGATTAAGCCCATGATTAAGGCGGTTATAAACCATTTTGTTAATCGATGCATAATATTACTCTGTGAATGGTTAACAACTGTACATTTTGTACTTTGGAAAAAACTATATCCTCCTCTTCTCATTTTGACCACAGTGAGAAATTTTAACAGATTATTTTTCGCTATGGAGATTCCCGATTTTCGTAAATTAAATACGTATACAACTCCTTACACATGCATATTATACAGGATTTTTTGATATATTGCAACATTTAAAGAACCACAAAAAAATCGCACACTCTGACGTAACAGCAAGTGAAGAATGTATTCCAGACTTCACAGGAAACAAACTAGAATCATTAAGAAGCTTCTACTGTGCTCTGCCTATCCTGCTGAGGATCGTGAACATCCTGTGGAATAGCCATAAAGGCCAGACCCATAATGATCGTGGGAATTATTGCACCCAAAGCGAGCTTCGCAGGATTCACTCCACCAGGAAAAAACTTAGACAAAATCGATTGACCGGCAGGATTTGGGGCGTTGGCAATCACCGTTAGTCCTCCACCAGTTACTGCTCCGGCAACCACCGCATATTTGGCTGAAATGGTAAAGTCCGGAACTAAGGTGCTCAAATACGTAATTGCCGCGTTGTCGTTGAATGCAGTCAGTATTGTAGCAGACAACATCAGAGGCAAGTCTCCCAAAGATCCTAATACTGGTGCAATCCACCAGGCCTGCATTCCTCCATGCGTAACTAAACCCGCCAAGAAAAAACCGACCAGCATGGGTGGTTTCAAGTCAACATGGCTTTGGTGTACTTTGGTTGCCATGGCAAAACCTACGAAAAACAGGAAACCACCAACGAAAAGTGGCGGGTAGTGAGCATTAAAAACAGTCCATCCCATGAAAAGAAGGTGAACCACGGTAATCCATGCGGGGACCGAATCTTCTTGTTGCTCCAAGGCTTTTCTATTTGCCAGGTCAGATCCAGAGATAGAGGAAAGCAAAGAAAACTCGCTCTTAAACACCATGTAATAAATGATGTTTGAAATGATAATTCCAATAAACGCTTTCCAGCCAAAATTCAGAGCCATGAAAGGGAAAGTCCAACCCCACGGCGAAGCTACCATCAAGACTGGTGGTGCAGCAAAATGCGTGAACGTGCCTCCCACAGAAATATTTACAAAGAGAAGACCGATAGTCGCGTATGCAAGTTTGCTGGAAGGTTTGAGATGATAAAACTGTTCTGCCAGCAGCAATGCCCCGATGGTCATTGCCGCAGGCTCTGTGATAAAGGACCCCAGCACTGGAGCTAAGGTTAGAATAGACAGCCACCATGCACCAGGTGAGTGCCTCCCAATGGCGGCAAATATTCCCAAGATCTGTTTTGCTAACATCATTACAGGACGTGTAGAGGCAAGAGTCATAATGACCACCACAAACATCGGCTCGGTATAATTAACTTCGTGCGCGATGTAATTTCTAAAAGTGGTCCAATCATAGAACAAAATGGTTACTGCTGCCAAAACTAGAACCCAAATCCCGAAAATCGCCTCTACCTCGCCAAAGAAATGTAATATTTCAGCCCCAACAGGGGGATTATGTTCAATCTCTTCTTCTGATTTGCCTCCTGCTTTCATTTTTGATGCATGTGCGAGTTCCATTTTCTTTGCAACTCCTGTGATTTTTACAGCAAAAAACGTATGCAGAATAGCAAACAAAAATGTGAGCGATGCCCAGAGATTGAAAGGAGAGTGTTCAATCCGGTTTGCTAATACAGTCATTACATCACCACTTTTGATTAAGTCTGCATCACCATAAGCATCAAGTGGTGTGGGGAATGGAGCTAATCCTCCTAAGCTTTCACTTGCATAGACTATTGTCGCTAAGCCTCCAAAGATGAGTATTCCTAACCAATGTTTTTGAATCTGACTCATTGAGTTAAACTGGAAAATTAGAAAATTATTGGTCTTCAATGCTTGAAAATAATTTCCTGTTTATTGATTCATCCAAAATAAACTGGTCGAATGAACGAAAAATAATCCACTAATTTGACGTGATTTTTTTTGACAATTCTGCGATATTCTTTAATCAACTTTATAACTTATGTACCAGTATATTTATTCGTGGCCAAAAAAAGAAAGCAAAAAAAAACAGGAATACTAAAGCGTCAACAGAAAAAGCGTCAAAAAAAAATGATCCAGAGACGCAAAACAATGCCTAAGCGAAGTCCCCAACAGAACGGTACTCCCCAACAACTTGAACAACTCTTAAGCACTTTACCTACTCTTGCATTTGAGCCAGAACTGGCAGATTTGAATATGGGTCATGAGGAACTCAGGACACTGCTTCAAAGCGAACGAACAGAAGCTGACATACTGATGGAGTTGCTGACAGAAGAGTTTATTGCCGACCTAGACCAGAGACTTGAGGAAATGGAAACAGTACATTCTGAAAAATCGATAAAATCTATTCTGGCAAAAGTGACGCGTCATCAAATTGCAAACAAAGACAAAATCCCGTATCTTTCAAACCCGGTGCTTATTGCTATTTTCCTGAAAACACGTTCTGCAGTAGAAGGGAAGGAACTGGATCTTGCCGGTCTGCCAGCAGTAATGGATGAATTTGATAAACGCAACCATGATTATATTCAGGGACTTACTCAAAAAGTCCAAGTTTCTGAAGAAGCTGGTCTTAGCATAAAAGCTGATGAAGAGCTGTCGGAAGAAGAAAAGCCGAAAGAACGGATACCCGCAATCAAGGCTGATATATACACAAAATACTTAGCACTTGTGCCTGCAGAGAAACAAGAGCAGGTGGAAGAAGATTTAGATGTTTTCCTAGTTGATTTTGAGCCCCCACCTGTTGCAGAATGGGATGCAGACCTAGTCAAAGAATTCATGGAAAAATGGTTCCTGGAAAACGCAAACCCGCTGGAAGAAGATTTGGAAAGCATGCGGGAATCTTTATCGAACTTGTTTGATTTTCTTGCTGAGGAGGAGTTGCTCTCGGCTGGTTTTCTTGATGCTGCTTCTATGTATTTACAAAAGTCGTAAAAGATTTTTGCATCAGAAAAAAGTTGGCTACTTAGCACAGATTTAAAAAAAGATGATCATAAAAAGCTATGTCCAAACCAGCAGAAACTGAACAGAGTAAAGAGTCATCTAAAATATTAGTCTTGGACGATGAACACAGTATCCGCTGGGTACTGGAACGCACCTTATCACAGGCCGGCTATATTCCACATCTGGCGACAGACGTACCAGAAGCGAGGCAACATCTCGGGAAACATTCGATTCGGCTCGCTTTGGTTGACATCAATCTCCCTGGTCAAGACGGTCTTTCATTCGCTCGTGAAATATTGGAAGAGTACCCGTCTCTGATGATAATCGTCATGACCGGCCAAAGTACAATGTACAACACGGTAGAAGCAATGAAAGCCGGGGTTTTTGATTATGTAACCAAACCCTTTGACATTGATGAAATTGAAGAGCTGGTAAAACGAGCTCTGAGAGTTCCGTTAAACACTCGGGAAATTACAAGAATAAAATCCAGAAAAAAAGAAGACGATTTGCTTACAGGGCAAAGTAAAGTTATGCATGATCTCTATAAGGCAATTGGCCGAGTCTCTGCTACTGATTTGACAGTACTAATTCAAGGTGAAAGCGGAACAGGGAAGGAACTGATTGCACGTTCCATTCACCAGCATTCTTTACGTGCCAGTCAGCCTTTTGTTGCAATCAATTGTGCCGCGATTCCTTCAGAGTTGATGGAGTCAGAATTATTTGGTCACGAAAAAGGTGCTTTTACTGGTGCAACCGATCGTAAGCGTGGTAAACTGGAACTTGCGAGTCAGGGTACTTTGTTTCTGGACGAGATTGGTGATATGCCGATGAGGCTCCAGAGTAAGCTCTTGAGGGTCTTGCAGGAAAAACAATTTGAACGACTGGGAGGACACGAACTAATCACGACGAATATGCGAGTGATTGCCGCCACGCACCATGACCTGGAAAATTTGATAAACAATTCACAGTTCAGGACAGATCTTTATTACCGGCTGAACGTTTTTCCGGTCAACATTGCTTCACTACGTGAACGACGGGAAGATATTCCGGTATTAGTTGAGCATTTCCTGCAAAAGGGCAGCAAAGAAATGGCTGTTGGTTGCAAAGCAGTTGAGCCTGAAGCGATGAGTGTCTTGGCTCGTTATAACTGGCCGGGAAATATCCGAGAATTGGAAAATACGGTTAAGAGCCTGATGATCACAAATGTCACTGGCACAATTATGTTGGACTCGCTGCCAAAAAATCTGTTCAAACGTCAGCCTTTGCCAGATTCAGAAGAGAGCCTGGAAGAGGTTGCTTCCAGAAAGCTGGAAGCGCTGGTCAAGGATGCAGTTCAATTTGACAGAGGTTCACTGATGGCGGAAGTGCTGCCGCAGGTGGAACGTCCGCTGCTGAATTTACTTCTTGAACAAACCAGGTGGAATCAGCAAAGAGCAGCCAGAATTTTGGGAATAAACAGGAATACCTTGCGTAAAAAAATTGAAACACTGGGCCTGAAAAATCAAAGAGGCCTTGAAAAATGAATACCAGAATTTCTGCAACAATGTTTGAGCAAGTTTATGATATTATCCTGGAGCGCAAACAGAGCTCCCCGGATAATTCATATGTGGCTTCTTTGATGGAAAAAGGCACAGATTCCATTTTGAAAAAAATTGGTGAAGAGTCCGCTGAAGTAATTCTTGCTGCAAAAAATGAGAACAGGAAAGAACAAATTCACGAAATTACCGATCTCTGGTTTCACATGCTTGTCCTGATGGGACACCAGGGAATAACATTAAACGAAATATCACAAGAACTTGAAGATCGTCTCGGTCAATCAGGCTTGGAAGAAAAAGCACAACGTTAAACATTTAACAACCAGCACACAGAATCAGTATGCCTTCCGTATCAAAATCGAGTTTAAAACCAGCTAAAATTGCTCAGTCAAAAATAGAGACCATGTTCCAACCCTTTGAAGTTCAAGGTGTCCAGTACCGGAACCGGATACTTGCCCCGCCAACAGTAGACGATCAGGCAGATACCAATGGCAAAGTAACTCCAGCAATAATCAAACATTACCGTTCTTTAGCAAGGCAGGGTGTCGGCACAATAATTGTAGAATCTGCTTACGTGACTAAGCAGGGGCGAAGTCACATCAACCAGTTGGGGATTTCAGAAGAAGAGCATCTTGAGGGACTGGAAAAATTAGCTCAGGGTGTAAAAAAAGAAGGAACCACCATCGGAATCCGTCTCAGTCATGCAGGTGCACAGACTTCTGAAAGCGCTTGTGGTGAACAACCTGTGGGACCCTCTGTGGTAAATTTTGGGCGGGATTATGACATCAGTCGTGAATTCAATCAGGGAGATGTTGAAGAGATTGTTCTCAATTTTGTTCATGCAGCCGAACGTGCTGAAGAAGCTGGCATGGATTTTATTGAAATAAACGGGACAGAACAACAATTGCTGGATCAATGTTGTTGTGTCAAACTTAATTCTCGTGATGACGAATATGGTTCAGCAAAGATTGAAAATCGTGTGCAATTGGCTCTGGATGTAGTCAATTCTATTAATAAGCGTGAGTCGGTTAGCATTCCCCTTAGTTATTACTTTTCTATCTTTGATAAAATTGAAGACGGCTTCAAACCCAAAGATCTGAAAAACATGTTAAACCTGCTGGAAAAAGCTGGTGTTGATATTTTCCATCCACTGGCTGTTCATGCGATGAATAAGTGTTTTGAAAACAAAGAACCTTTGTGTCACTGGACCGCGAAATATACAGACAAACCACTGATAATTAACGGAAATATTAAATCTCCGCAATTGCTCGAAGAAGCAGCAATACTGGGTTGTGCTGAGTGGTTTGCGATGGATCAAAGTATTTTCGACCGTTTGCAGTGGTATCAATTTCTAAAAAGAAAAATCGACCATTAAGACTTTGAGCTAGCCAAAAAAATGTCCCGATCAATTGTCAAAATATCAAATGCACCTACTCCGATAGGACCCTATTCTCAAGCCGTAAGCTGCGGAAACATGTTGTTTGTTTCCGGGCAAATTCCGCTTGATCCAGAGAGTGGTGAACTAGCGATAAATTCATTTGCCGAACAATGTCACCGAGTACTTTTGAATCTGCAATTAATTCTGCAAGCAGGAGGTTCGGGGTTGGACCGAGTACTGAAAGTAACAATTTACATGAAAAACCTGACTCAATTTGGTGAATTAAACGAGATATATGCAGAATACTTTGATGCCTCTAAACCTGCACGGGCATGTGTAGAAGTAAGTGATTTGCCAAAAGGGGTAGATATTGAAATGGATGCAATTGCGGAAATTTCTTCTGCTATCGAATAATTATCAACAATCAATTATATTAAACTGATGTCAGCATTAAATGTAGCTATTGCCGGATTCGGCACAATTGGTAGTGGTGTCGCACACGTTTTAAAACAACATAGCGAACATCCGGATGCGAATATAAATCTCGTGGGAATTCTGGAATGTGATACTCAGGGAGTATTTGCCCGACCTTGGTTTGAAAATAATCCTGATTTGTTTTACGAAAACCAGGAAAAACTTTTTGCAGATTCACGAGTTGATGTAATCGTCGAGACAATCGGAGGAAGCGGATTTGCTCGTGAACTGACCATGGCAGCATTGCAAAACGGGAAACATGTAATTACGGCAAATAAAGATTTAATTGCAATTCACGGCACAGAACTAATGAAGATTGCTCAAGAAAACGGGCGCCATCTGCTTTTTGAAGCCTCTGTAGCCGGAGCAATTCCAGTTCTGCGTCTGCTGAAGGATTATTTACAAGTGCAGGATATTCTGGGTTTCCAAGGAATTCTCAACGGCACAACGAACTACATTTTGTGTGAAATGGAAAGCAACGACCTTTCTTTTGGGGAGGCACTTTCACAGGCGCAGGAATTGGGATTTGCAGAACAAGATCCGACAAATGATGTTAAGGGATTTGATGCCCGCTATAAACTTGTAATTCTTACATATTTAATTACCGGACAGTGGCTTGCTCCTGAACAAATCACTTTGGAGGGTATCGACCATTTGGAAGCAGCAGATTTTGAATATGCGGAACGTATGGGACGGCGCATTAAATTGATCGCAAATCTTCGCCTGGATGATAATGGGATTCAAATTTATGTTTTGCCACTCATGATTGAAAAAGATGATATGTTGGCTAAAATCTCTGGTTCAACAAATGCTGTAACGCTCTCCGGAAAATATACTGAAGATATAACACTCATCGGCAAAGGCGCAGGCAGCCTGCCAACAGCATCTGCGATTGTCTCGGACCTGAACAAAGTTAAAAGACACCCGGAACCGTTCCCACCACCTCCTACTTCTGGAAAGTTAACGATAGAAGCGATGAAAAATATACGTTTTCGACATACTTTGCGCTTTGAAGTCCGAGACCACCCTGGAATTTTTGGTCATATCGGTAAGATATTTGAGCGGCATTCCATTAATATTTATGCTTTGGAACAATTGCCGCAGTATCACAGAATTGGGAAAAAGGGTGAAGAAAACGTGATCTTCACACTGACACTACAGAATTGCCAGGAAGGTTTGGTTCTCAAAGCTCTCAAGGAAATTAACCAGGCAGACTACATGCTGAAACCCGTCGTTCTCCTAAGGGAAATTGTCTGAAGTGGGAATAATGCTAATCCACTGCTGTCAACTGACAAAAGGCACTTGTCAATAGAAATATGTTCAAGTTTATCAGTACATACCGTCTGTATATTTCCATCGTTGCCACTCTTATCGGCCTGTTCTTGCTGATGTATCAAACACATAACGAGAAAGGTACATCCCGGCTGCAAATAGCTGTACAAACCTTAACTTATCCCTTGCAAGCTTCAGTGCATTCAGCAGCGTCAACTTTTAGTAACCTCTGGAATTCTTACATATCTCTGATTGAGGTCAATGAAGAGAATAAACGCCTCAAGCAGCAGCTTCTTGATATGGAAGAAAAGTTGAGCCAACACATTGAGAGTTCTGTACAGTTCAGCCGGTTGCGGGCTCAGCTACTCTTTGCACAAAAAAAAGCCAGCGAGAAAATATTTGCTGAAATTATTGGAGAATCTGCAGACAATACCCACCAAATTCGGTTGATAAACCGCGGCAGTAACCAATTGCTTCAGCGCAACTTCGTTGTTCTTCGCAAAGAGGGACTGGTGGGGCGCATCCAGTCGGTATCCCCATATCAGTCTTCTGTACAATTGATTATTGACCACCGCAGCCGTGTTCCTGCGTTGATTCAACGTAATCGTGTTAGAGGTTTGGTATATGGAACACACGAAGGGATGGAAATGAGGCAAATCAATCAGCATTCTAAAATTAAAATCGGAGACCGGGTGATTTCCAGCGGTCTTGGTGGTCTGTATCCGAAAGGAATACTTATTGGCTGGGTCAGCGAAATCCGACATCAAGCCCATGAGCTATTCAAAACTGCAAGGCTGGATAGTGCAGTAGACTTTAGTCGAATTGAAGAGGTATTTACCATTTTGCCCTCCAAATCCGGTTCTCACCTGTTTATTGAATGATGCGGTTATTTATACTTGCTTTGGGATTTATGTTAATCGGCGTCTGGCTGAATATCGTTTTCAACAACTATTTTCAACTAGGCGGATTGAAGATAAACTGGATGCTGATTTTCATGCTGGTGCTGACATTCCGTCATCCATCGCTATTGCTGCCATTCGTCGGTGTATTGGCAGGACTGATCTGTGATGCTCTTTCACATGGCATCATGGGGCTTTATGGAATTTCTTTTTTTGTAACACTGCTACTTGCCCGCCAGGTGATTAAATCGTTTTACGCAAATACTTTTTTTTCTGTCGGCATAGCAGTGTTAGGAATGTCGTTCTTTGAGGGATGGATATCTCTATCAATTTTAGGACAGTTTGAAGAGAGTTTGAACCAGTTTTCTCTCATAATGACCTCAACTCTTCCTCTTGCAGTTCTGCAAGGATTGGTGACTCCAATAATTCTTCAAAGTGTAATTTGGGGAGAAAAGCTCTACTTAAGGGATGCTGCATGAAACTGGAGTCTCTTGGGTTTGAAGAACTGGACCGGATTCGGATTCGTCTTATTATTTTGGGTGGAGTCGTTATCCTGATTTTCTCTTTGTTGGCTTCGCGTCTCTGGCACCTGCAAATTTCTCAGGGCCAAAAATACAAAGAATTTTCTCAAGGCAACCGTATCCGTCTGGTTCCAGAGCCTGCTTTACGTGGAAATATTTATGACAGGAACGGAGTTTTACTGGCTGAAAATCGACCTGCATACCAATTACACCTGATAAGAGAGGACACACAGGATCTGGAAAAAACTTTGCAAAAAGTTTCACAGTCTCTCAGTATTTCCTATTCATCACTACAGGATAAAATTGATGCCAACCAAAATTTAGCCCAGTTCAAACCGATTATTCTGGAAGAAGATCTGGACTACGAAAAAGCCATGTTTCTGGAAACATTCCAAGACGACTTTCCCGGTGTTTCAATTGTTGTTCAACCACGCCGATTTTATCCAAACAAAAACTTGGCGTCTCATCTTATTGGCTATGTGGGGATTGTTCAGGAAGAATGGTCGGAATTACCGGAAGAAAAGCGGAGTTCCAGCCAAATTGTTGGACATTCCGGAGTTGAGCTATTTAAAAACGATCACATGATCGGGCTCGATGGCGGTCGCCAAGCAGAGGTTGATCATATGGGAAGAGAACTACAGGTTTTAGGAAAACCTGTCCCGTCTGTACCAGGAAAAAACATCTCTTTGAGTCTTGATATCCGCCTTCAAAAAGTTGCAGACAAGGCCATGCAAGGAGAAAGCGGTGCTGTAATAATTATGAATCCAAAGACTGGAGAACTCCTTGCTCTGGCTAGTTTTCCAGATTTTGATCCAAATTTATTTTCCGGAGGAATAGATCAGGAAAACTGGAACATTCTGTTAGAAAATCCAGAACATCCTTTGGAAAACAAAGCAATTCAAGGTCTTTATGCTCCGGGATCAATTTTTAAAGTAGTCACAGCTTACGCCGGGCTTGATCTTGAAGTTATTACCCCAGAAACTGAACATGTCTGTAACGGTCTTTTCCACGTTAAAGGACGTGAAACTCCGTTCAAATGCTGGAAGGAAAACGGTCACGGCAGAGTTGCTTTGATAGACGCAATTAAAGGTTCATGCAACGTCTACTTCTATAATACTGGAATGGGAGTGGGAGTAGATGCGATGCATAAATACGCAGGTCTGTTCGGCCTGGGGCAATTAACAGGATTGGGGCTTCTAAATGAAAAAGCAGGATTGATTCCCAGCAGCAACTGGAAGCAAAGAGTCTTAAACGAGCCTTGGTATTTAGGTGAAATGCCATCCATGGCCATCGGGCAAGGTTATATTATTGTCACTCCGCTTCAGGTGCTTAACATGATTAATATTCTTGCTAATGACGGAATGTGGATACCTCCCAAGCTTTTATTAGATCAAGAAGGTATCTCACCTCAACAAATTCCTTTAAAACGTGAATATTTGAGTTTGATCCGTGAAGGAATGGTTGCTGTAGTAAATGAGGTTGGGGGAACTGCCCGGAAAGTTCAGTTTGAAGAATTCACAGTTGCTGGAAAAACTGCAACCTCACAAGTTGTCAGCCACGAGACACTGGAGACACTGGACAATGAAACAAAATCAAAAAGAGAGATTCAGAATCATGCGTGGTTTGTGGCTTTTGGGCCAGCCGAAGACCCGGAAATTTCAGCGTTAGCACTCGTCGAACACGGCGGTGGAGGCTCAAAAGCAGCTGCTCCAATTGTTCGTAAAATACTGAGCTACTACATCGACAACATTTACAAACCAAAACCCCAAAAAACAATGCAAACCGACTTCGAGTCAAAAAATATCAAATTCAATGATCGCCTCCAAAAGGCATTCAACTGAAATTCTAAAAAAATTTATTTTAATCTTCCTGATAATGTCCAATTTTTTACAGCATCGCCCTTTGTGCCTGGCTTCTTCTTCACCTCGGCGTCAGGATTTTTTAAAAAAATTCGGACTCCAATTTGACTACCGCATTCCAATAGTTAAAGAAACTCCTGAGAATAATGAAGCAGCAAAAAGCTTTGTCAAAAGAATGGCAAGTGAAAAAGCCCAGCAGGTACGCCGAAAATATTCTGAGCTTGCTGAGAATGTCATTATCCTGGCAGGTGATACAATTGTTTTTTGTGACGGGCAAATCTTGGGGAAACCGGAAACAGCCCAGCATGCCGAGTCTATGCTGGCTCAATTGAGCGGCCTGACCCATCAGGTATTCACCGGATTTTCGATTTTTGATTCAGCATCAGGAGGTGAAATCACAGACGTTATTTGCACAGAAGTGAGTTTTCTAAAACTGAATGAAGACTTGCTCAAATGGTACATAAATTCCGGGGAGCCTTTTGGTAAAGCCGGTGCATATTCAATTCAAGGTTTAGGAACAATATTAGTAAAATCAATCAGTGGATCTTACACCAATGTGGTCGGATTCCCGATTGAATGCATCATTCCACACATGACTGCTAATGGCTGGATTTCCTTTGCAGAAAATTGTCTACATGAGGTGTCTGCATGAAGCAACCATTAATCATTCTCATTTTTGCATTCCTTTTCCCAACAGCGGTCCACGCTATTGAACTCGAAAATCGCTTACCTGCCTCAGTTTGGGAAGTAGAAATGCGTCTGCATCATACTCCTCCCTACGATCGGGCTTTTAATGGTTACGGAAAAGAAGCTCCTTTGCAGCAGCTGATACTCTGGGATCGAGAATGGCGTGATTCGGTTGAAGGCAAATTGCAACGTGAAGAGCAGAGACTTGAGATCCGAATGGCATATGGCTTGACTGAAACATGGACGGTAAAGGCTGCTGTTCCTCTACTGCAAAAAAAACAAAGCTCCACGCTTAAATTTGAATCAGCTACATCAAGTCAGCAGAAAGTCCTCGACAATTTGGCCTCAGAAAATCTAAACGGGCTCGGCGACATCAAGATGAAACTTATTAAAGACATGAGTACAAGAACAACGTGGCATAATCGCGGCGGTTTTATACTCCGCTTGCCTACAGGTAATACAGGAACACCACGTGGAATCTCTACAAATGCAATCGGCGAAGGTCACGGGGCCGTTGGAGCTTTTTTCCATTATACCTGGTATCCGCTAGCACATGGGATCAGGAATGGTTTCCGGATAGAAAGCTCAAATGAGTTGCTTGGCAAACGTAAAACACTTGACGGAGTGCGTGGTTATTACTCTGCAGGTCACCGTACAGACATTCACTACAATTGGAGCATAGAGCGGCAAAATATGTTTGTCGGCACAGAGCTACATTATTTCCAACAGGCAGAAAGCAGATTGCCATTAGGCAAATCTAATGCTTCCTTTCTCAAAGAAATCAATTTCGAATTCGGCTACGGCAACTTAAGTGATCTTGAGCAAAAACCATTATCTGCTCCATGGCAAGCCCGTTTGGGCTTCTCTCGCCCGCTTGCCGGACAAAACACACCAATTGCTCACCGTTGGGAACTGAGTTCAACTTTTTATTTCTAATTTTTCCAGCCAGTAATTTTTCAAGCAGCTGTCATTTCATGTTTGGGTGAAATACACCATTTTCGTTAAAACATATTTCGAAATCCCATGATGAAAAGTGCATCTTCAGAATCGCCGGATGACGGTCGTTTTTCGAGTCAATATCTTAATCATGCAGAAGAAAACCCGGATACAGTTGTTTTAGAAACAACGGATGATTTTTTTTGCAGAAAAAGAACATTTAACCAAACCCAGTCGTGGAATTTTTCTTTCTGACAAAATCACCGATCACGGTAAATATATGGACAACCGGGAAACCTGACGGCAGTGTATCTCCGGAAATGACTGTGTCACTTTACGGCTGGCCCTCAGTGGAAAATCAGAAAACTTGAAGTCGATACGATCTTTTTCAAAGGTAATTTATCCGAATCGTTGTTCAATCGAATCAGCAAACTTAGCTGCTGATTCCTAACCAAAAAACTAGGAAACACCAGAAGTCGAGTGGCAAACTTTACTTCCGGAGCAAAAACTCAAAGCCGATCAAAGACATTTTTTTAATCGGAATTAAAATCCTTTGGAGCAGTCACCCGCCTGCGCCTCAATATTTTTCAGGATGGCGGATTGAATCGTTTTCTTGTTTTGGGCGTAAAGGCGAATTAAGCAACAATTTTTTTACAATAATTCCAAACATCAAAAGTCATGAAGAACATTTTAGCTTACAACCGGACTTCCGGAATCTTAAATCAACTTGCTGACGCAAACTGCTCTTTTGAAGCCAATTATCCAGGCAAACCGCTCAAGCGTCAACCCGTCCACACACTCTACGGCGGTGCGCACTTGTTTAAGTCGGATACTGCAGAAAAAATGGGCAAGCTTGCCCAAAATAGTTTAGCCGATTATGCACCCAATTTTGTTACGTTTGCGCAAGCACTGGGCTTGAAAGGCGCAGATAATTTGCCACAGAACAATCGGGAAATCGACGCACTGGTTGCCGATGCCGGGAAAAACGGGGTCGATCCGGCAAACTCTGCAACATGGCTGGCTTGGCGGGTTTATGAGCAAGTCAGCAAAAAACTGGAACGGGAAGCCATTGAGGATTTCCGGCTCGATTATGAAGATGGGTTCGGGATTCGTCCTAACGAAGAGGAAGATGCGGTGGCAGTGCAAGGTGCAAAAGCAGTGGCTTCCGGAATGAAGCAAGGGACACTGCCGCCGTTCATTGGCATCCGGATCAAGCCCTTTAATCGTGAATTTGTGGAGCGTGGTGTCCGCACTTTGGATATTTTTCTGAGCACATTGCTCAAAGAAAGCGGCGGGGTGCTTCCGGAAAATTTTGTGGTGACTTTGCCCAAAGTAGAAATTCCTGAACAAGCGGTGGCCCTGATAGGATTGTTTAAGGTACTGGAAGCTGATTCTGCGCTGAATTCAGGCGACCTAAAAATGGAAATAATGATTGAAACCACACAATCAATTATTAATTCAGAAGGCGAAGTGACCCCCCGGAAAATCGCAAATGCCGCTAACGAAGATTCCGAACAGAACCGTTGCATTGGAGCACATTTTGGAACTTACGATTACACAGCCTCCTGTGACTTAATTACAGCCTACCAAACGATGGACAGTACCGTTTGTGACTTTGCCCGACACATGATAAAAGTCGCTTTTGGAGGCTCCGGAATTTTTCTTTCAGATGGAGCAACGAACATCATGCCAGTCGGCCCGCATCGAGGGAAAAAACTTTCTACGTTGCAAATAAGGGAAAATATGGAAACAGTTCATCGTGCCTGGAAATTGACTTACGCCCACATCCGACATTCACTGGCGCATGGTTTTTACCAAGGCTGGGATTTGCATCCTGGACAAGTTCCGGTACGTCATGCGGCCAATGCATCTTTTTTTCTGGAACAATTACAGGAATCAACAGTGCGGCTGAAAAATTTTGTGGAGCAAGCCTCAAAAGCGACGTTGAGCGGTAATGTTTTTGATGATGCCGCAACCGGACAGGGATTGTTGAATTTCTTTTTCCGTGCGCTCAACAGCGGAGCGATTGATTCGGAAGATGTGGAAAATGCAGGAGTATCGGTGGAGGAAGTACAGTCTGGGTCTTTCCGGAAGATCGTTGAAGCACGCAGGAAGTAGGGGCAACTATTTTTGCTGCCCCTGTGGAGAATAAAGGATCAAATTACGATTGACTTCGAGGCAAAACCAAATTCAAAATCAATGCTGCCAAACCACCTGAAGTGATTGCGGATCCAAAAATTTGCTGAATGGCCTTTGGCGTTTGGCTCAGGACTTCCGGCACAAAAGCAAGTCCAAGTCCGATTCCCAAGGAGACAGCGATGATCAAGATTTCGCGACGTCCCAAGCGTCCCATTGAAGCAATAATGTTCACACCTGCCGCTGCAACTGTTCCGAACATCACAATTGTTGCTCCTCCTAAAACAGGATTCGGAAGAGAGCGGAAGAACCCGCCGATTACTGGAAACAAACCAAGTATCACAAGAAAAGCTGCGAGATACATGCCCACAAAACGACTGGCAACTCCTGTCATCTGAATTACCCCATTGTTTTGACTGAAGGTAGTGTTTGGAAAAGTGTTGAAGATGGCTGCTATGGCCGAATTAACACCATCACCTAAGACACCTCCTTTGATTCGCTCCATGTATTTATCTCCTTCAACCGGTTCTCCGGAAAGCATCGATGTTGCGGTCAGATCTCCTGTGGACTCAATCGTTGTGATAATATAAATGAAGGCCACTCCGATAAAAGCCATCCAGTTGAAGGCAAAACCATAATTAAAAGGAATGGGAATGCTGATTATTTCAACTCCAGACATATGGCCAAAATTGACTTTCCCCATGGCCAGCGCAACTAGGTAACCAATCAAAATTCCACCCACAATCGATCCCATCCGAATCATTGGATTTTTACTGCGGTTGAGGATCAAAACAACTAACAGTACCAAGATACCCAACCCCAAGTTTCCAGCAGTACCAAAAAACTCAGGTTTATTATCCAATAACCATTTTCCGCCTGCCATATCCGTAATACCGACTTTAACCAGACTCAGGCCAATCAGCATCACCACTGTGCCAGTCACAACAGGCGTGATGATTTCTTTCAGAACATGGATGAAGCGACTCAGAACTATCTCGATGAAAGCTCCCACGAAACAAATCCCGAAAATGGTTGCTAGAATTTCATCTGGTCCGCCACCTTGTCCTTTCACAATAAAGCCAGCGGTGAGAATTGCGCCTAAAAAAGCAAAGCTAGTGCCCTGAACACTCAACAGACCAGAACCGACTGGTCCAATTCGTTTGGCTTGGATGAAGGTTGCCACACCGGAAACGATCAGAGACATACTGATCAAATATGGAATACGTTCACCTAATCCCAAGACGCCGCCGATGATCAGCGTGGGGGTAATGATGCCCACAATAATTGCGAGCAGGTGCTGGAGCCCGGCATAAGCCGATTCCATGGGTGATGGCTTGTCTTCAACACCGTACACCAGTTCCAATTTATCATTTCCTTGTTCCATATCTTCTCCTCTAAAATGATTTAGAAAAAATGACGCAAATCAAACCTCGATCAAAACGCCGTGACACATAGCATATGCTAACAAAATTAAAATTTATTAACAAGAAAAAAAGCTCAAAAAAATTAGGGCCAATTTGAATTAACTGAGTGTAAAGCAGATTTATGTAAAACCCAAGAAACAGGCTTTAAATCTCGATTATGCCCACGATTCCGTCCAACCTTGGACATTGCCCGCCAAACCAAATTTATTTTAACTTGTGCAATATCTGATACATAATCAGCGACTCGCGACTCTTCATTGGCAAAGAGCGATGACTCCACTGCATAGATATCTGCTAGGGTATCAAGTTGTTCAAAGTTTAAAATTTTTTCAGGACTAAACATAACACTCTGCTTTTACTGATGTGGAACAATCATTCAGGTCTAGCGTTTTACTAATGCATCGGCTATCTAATCTATGACAGTGCAGTGTTTGGTGTCAAGAAATTGCAGGAGAAAAGACTGGAGTTTGAAAAACAGTCAATCAATGTATTTCCTGATGCAATGATTAACGAAGAAACAACTGCTTTATCTGCAACGTTGACAAGAGCTTTTACTTATCTTAGATTGATCGTGAGATAATTTTGAAAACAACCTGCAAATATTTTTTCGGAATTCAAGTAAATTAACACAAATATCAGACTTTATGAATCTCAGCATTACTATCATCGGTCATAATGAAGTTGATCATTTGCGAGAATTACTCCCTCACCTCCAGTGGGCGACTGAAATCGTGTATGTTGACTGCGAAAGTCAAGATGAATCAAAGGAAGCGGCAAAAGAACACGGTTGTAGTGTCTACTCACGCCCCAATAGCACCAACCTGAATGTCAACAAGAGCTTTGCAATGGAGCAAGCGACAGGGGATTGGATATTTTACGTGGATCCAGATGAACGACTGCCTGAATTATTGGTGAGGGAAATCGAGGGAATCCTTGAAAAGACAACACACGCTGCATTTCGTCTCAACCGCCGCAACCATTTTTTTGGATACTGGCTTCGCCACGGAAGTCAATATCCAGATGTACAGCTACGTTTATTCCGGAGAGGCTTTGCCAACTTCCAGAATCGGCACGTACATGAAAAACTGGTGGTTGATGGAAGCATCGGTAAATTACAAAATGACATGCTTCACTTCCCCTACCTAAATATCAGCCAGTTTTTGAGCAAGTTTGACTTTTACTCCGGTGTCGAAGCCGAATATCTCCGGGATGCTGGAGTAAAGGTAAATTCTCTCAATACCCTGCGCTTTCTAGTACTCAAACCTTTCCCTCGCTTTATCAGGCGCTATTTCATGAAAGGAGGTTTCCGAGACGGCTTACCCGGTTTATTCTGTGCAATCTTTGATGCCCTGAATTTTGTTGTGCGCTATTTCAAACTTTGGGAACTTACTCGGACGGGGCCGGAAAGTGGCAAACAGCAAAGTTCGGAGTTGGGACGATAACTGTTATTTGGGAGATGTTCCATTCCGAAGAAAATTTAGCATCCAGTGTGTGATTTCCTGAGGCTGGATAGATTGCTCCAGAGATTTGATACCCGCTTCAAAAACTTCCGGACCCAAGATTTGTTGCCTATAAAGTATTAAAGCTTTAGAATACGCTTTTTGAAATTCCGGATGCCCCTGGAATGTCAGAATATGATTATCAATCCGGAAAGCGGCATAAGGACAAAAATCACTTTCTGCAATCAATTCTGCATTTTTAGGAAGTTTTGTTACTTGATCCTTGTGACTGGCCAATAGTGAAAATTTTTTCAAAGCTGGTTGAATCCATTTTTGAGTGGAAACCGTTTGGTAGTTCTGCACTCCAACCCCCCATCCTTGTTCTGCAGCTTCAGTTTTTCCGCCAAGAGCTCTTGCGACCATCTGGTGCCCAAAGCAAATTCCAAGCATAGGGCATTTCCTTTCGTGCAATTCAAGTACATATTTTTCCAAATTCTCGATCCACCGTTTCGAGTCATAAACGCTATAACGACTGCCAGTGATCAAATATGCTTCGCACTTTTCTGGAGCTTGAGGAAATTGCTCCAATTCTACATTATAAACTTCAAATTCCAACTCTGGATCAACTGAATGAAAAAGTGAAATAAACATTCCTGGATAGTTGCCGTGTTCGGCCCGGAAGTGCTCCATGGTGGAATCACACTGAAGTATTCCAATTTTCATATAGTGCCTCCTGAAAAAGAAATTGAAGTAACAGGCTATCAAATTTATCAATAGATGCAATATGATTGAAAAATGAAGAAATATGCTGCTTTTTCTTCCGCATGTGCAAAACGGTTGACTTGCTCAACCGCACCAGGAGCATTGTCTCCATATCCGTCCGCGCCTATGGCATCAGCAAATTCCTGAGTTACCGGAGCACCACCGACAATTATTTTGAAAGATAAGTTCTGAGCCTTAAATGTGGAGGATTCGGTTTCAAAAATTTCACATACCAGTTAATTCAGTCTCATCTGTAAAATGCAAATAAACAATTCTTTCGATCGGTCCAATCAATATAACACGTTTTTCTTTTTCGTTGTTAATTGACAGCTCTCCCCATTTCAGTTAGTTTCAGAAGTAACGTAACTGATCACAAAATTATTATTCCCTAAAATTGTATGGAAAAAATTAATATTACTAAATGGATGGATGTTTCTGAAGAAATTCGGGAAGCACTGCAAACTGGATTAGCAATTGTAGCGCTTGAATCGACAATCATTTCACACGGAATGCCTTATCCACAAAATCTGGAAACAGCATATTCCGTGGAAAATATTGTTCGGGAAGAAGGTGCATTGCCCGCCACAATCGCTATTTTGGGAGGCCGGATTAAGATTGGTTTAAGCAAACAAGAATTGGAGCAGTTTGCTCAAAACAGTGCACCGGTAAAAGTCAGTCGCAGAGATTTGCCGGTAGTGCTCGCAAAAAAGCAGAGCGGTGGCACCACAGTGGCAGCAACCATGATTTGCGCCAGATTATCCGGAATTGCAGTCTTTGTGACAGGTGGCATTGGCGGGGTGCACCGCGAAAATGAAAAAACCATGGACATTTCTGCTGACTTAACGGAGTTAGCACAGACCAATGTTGCGGTTGTCTGTGCCGGAGTAAAATCAATTCTGGACATCCCCCGCACTCTTGAGTATTTGGAAACACAGGGAGTACCTGTGATTGGTTATCAGACAGCAGAATTTCCTGCTTTTTATATGCCGTCAAGCGGGTCTTTGGTGCAATCACGGATCGACACTCCTGAAGAAATTGCTCGCTGCATGAAAATAAAATGGGAGTTGGGACTGGCCGGAGGACTGGTGATTGGGAATCCGGTGCATCCGGAAGATGCCATGGATAATTTTCTCATTGAAGAGGCAATTTCTAAATCACTGGAAGAAGCAACTAATAAGAATATTGAAGGAAAAGAGGTTACTCCTTTTTTGCTGGGGCATATCAGTCAGTTAACTAAGGGAGAAAGCCTGAAGAGCAACATTGCACTGGTATGTAATAACGCACGTTTAGGGGCCAAAATAGCTCTAGCTTACCAAGCTCAGCTTTGATCCATCCGTGATACCTGTGTTTTTAATTCGGATACAGCCAGTTCAACAAGAGATGCGGCAATAGATTTTTCCAATGCATTCTGGACTGAACTTGTGACAATCTCTTTCAATTCATTTTCTGTAAAACTGTAACTGTCGGCTTTTTCAAACATATCTTCATCATCATCTAAACTGTCGAACGCGACTGCAGCAGTTTCTAGTTGATCTGTGTCCTTTTCAGTTATTTCTTTTTCACGATCAAACTCCATAAAAGCATCTTCCGCTTCACCCCAACTGTCAAACACTTCTTCCTCAAGGGCAGGTGACATTTCAGAGGTACGTTCAGACACACCATCACCCTCAACCAAATCACCGATGTCTTCCTGCATTGTTTCCTTAAGTTCCTCCGTAATCACGCCTCCGGAATCGCCCTCAGCCTCTTCCGGCACTTCTTCATCTATTTCAAGGAGATCCCCCAGTTCATCCACCATGAATTCTACCAGCTCTTCATCTGAATCATCCACGGCTGCAATTGCTCCGTCATCCGAAATTACTTCAGTTTCAAGTTCTTCTTTTTCCAGATCCTCTTCAAACTCCTCTTCTTCTGCTTCATACTCTGCTTCTTCAGACTCAAGAGTCTCCATTTGCTCACGCAAATTCTCCAGTTCGCCCAGCACATTTTCTGAAGATTCTTCCTCCTCAAAACTTTCCTGAACCATCGATCTTATTTCTACATCATCTTGAAATTTTCCATACTCTTCTTCAAACTCATCTTCAGACGTGTCAATCATGAACTGCTCGGCATCTTCAATTTCCGCGTCCTCCTCAAAATCTTGTTCAACTGAATCAGTCAACAGTTTATCGTCATCAAGAACCAGTGAATCCATTTCACTGCCAGGAGCAGAGACAGATTCGGATTCCTGCGAGTCCTGCTCTGAACCCTCAGTTACCAAAGAACCATCCTCTTCAGTAGAATATAAATCCTGTGATGAACTTCCCAGGTCCTGACTCGTATCTTCGGTAACAGGCTCCAGCTTGTAATCATCCATTTCCACCACTGTTTCCAACGTTCCATCGCTGCCGGAATCGGTGTCCTGAACCTGAGGTTTCGCTTGACCTTCAAAAGAGGAGAGATTTTTCGGGAACTCTGGTTCAAAATCTGATTGTTCCAAACTGATATCAGTCAAACCCTCTCTAACTTCCTGATCCAAATCCGGTGAACGAGTCCAGATTTCACTCTGATCAGCAAAGTCATTAACCTCAAGGTTAATTTCTGTCAGACCACCACGCAGGTTCTGTTCTGTTTTTTCCGCCTCATTCTTCAATCGACTTTCAGCATATTGATGTTCTATGCCGGATTTTTTGAGTTGTTCCAATCCAGCTGGAGCGGAATCTGTTTCAGTTGAAACCGTTTCTGTTTCAACCTCTTCTGAGCCGCTTTCAAACTCATCTTCATCAAGCTTAAGATCAAATTCAAACCCGTCGTCCATTCCCATTTCGACATCATCGATAAATTCCACCGCGGCAGGTGTAATTTCTGTTTCATCCAGATCAAACTCTTCCTTTGCCAAAGTTTTTTCCGAACGTTCACGATCAACTATAACTACTTTTTCCTTTTTAATATCAACTAACTGGTCATCAATAGAACTCATGTCCACTGTGAAGTCTTCACCCGAATTATCCGGCTCGGCGCCAAAGTTTTCATCTAAAGTAATAAACATACTTAGCTGTTCTTTAAGCGTAGATGCTTCAAAGGGTTTGCGCAGCAATCCATTAATTCCAAGTTCTGAAAGAATGTCCTCGTCAATCTCGTCTTTAGCATTTGCAAGCAAAATAATCGGGAGGTTTTTTGAGGTCTGTTCTTTGCGTATTTCTCTGCAAATCCTGTAATTTTGATCACTGTCTAGATTGCTGAGAAAAATCAAATCCGGCTCCAGATCTCGTGCCTGCTGAACGAAAAAATCCGGGTTTGACTCCTGGGTGACTGAAATAGCGCTTTCCTTCAAAGAGTCTGCAATTACCCGCTGAATTTCTAGATTTTCCTCGAGTACTAGAATTAATTGGGTCATGAATATTACTTTTTCGACTTATAAATTGTCATAACAAAGTCATAAATAATTTATGTCTCCACATACTAATCCCGTGCTTATATGCAAAATGATGTCCTAATTTCAGAACAAATATAAACTAGTATTGTTTATTTACTTTGAACCTTTTTCAAAGAAACTTTATCATACGTAAGTTGTTATTCTTTTTATGCACCATCAATTATCAGGTACCGTGCCACTTAAAATAATTTCAATATATATTGCTTCAGAGTTCAACCGTTATTTTCTGTTGTTTCTCAGCTCTTTCGTGTTAATGACTCTAGTCGGTAATTTTTTTGGAAATCTGGGTGATGTTTTTTCTGACTGGTTAAGTTTTTTGGAGTTCCTGCAGGAAACGGCTCTGTTGTTGCCCTTATTACTGGAACTGATAATACCAATCACTGTTTTACTTGCCACCATTGCCACATTCAGTTCACTAAACAAGAACGCAGAATTGTTGGCGATGCGCAGTTCCGGGATCGGCGGCTGGAGACTGGCTTTTCCTGTGTTAGGTGTTTCTTTGGCGATTGCGGTTTTTGCTTATCTTAGCCAGAATTACATGTACACTTGGATGCATCAAACATGGATCAAACCAGAAAATGCCGCACGCTTGCTTCCTCTCTGGAAAGTGGGTGAAGACCAGAGCATTTACTATTTTGGGAACCGTCAGCAAAATGGCCGTTTGAGTTCCATCACGTCATTTCACTGGCAGCAGAATCCTTACCAACTTTTGGGAAGGACTGCAATTGAACGGGGAGAAATACAAAAAAATTCATGGATCTTCCAAAACGTTCAAAGACATATTTTTCAAGATGATAGTTTGCAGTTGGAACACGTTGAACAATGGCGGGTCGAAACAGAAAAATTGCCCACTGTCCCCTTTGATATCCCCATTTCTCCACATCACAAACCACTCCTTGATTTATATGAAGATACTCTCAAACTGCAAAGTGAGGGACAAGATGTAACACGTCATTGGGTTGCGTTTTTCCAGAAAACTGCCTATCCGTTTCAAATTTTTATCATGGTTTTGATTGGTCTGGGACTGTCAGCATCATACAACAGACGGGGGATGGCAGCAGAATCGCTGGCTATCAGCTGCTTTTTAGGTATTTTGTTCTGGATGCTCAATCAGATAACCACGGCAGTTGGCGGTGCAGGACTGATACTACCTTTCTTTGCTTCATGGAGTGCAAATTTATTTTTTCTGGCTCTGGCCCTCTGGTTGTTGTTTTATAACCGTGTGTAATCCAATTATGTAGTGTTGAGTTCCAGGGTTTCTTTCATTATCATTAAGCTAGGCGAAAAGAGACTCTGTGAACTGCTGTGCATCAAAGGGACGTAAATCTTCAACTTGTTCACCCACACCGATGTAACGCACTGGAACATCAAACTCGTTGACAATACCGATAACCACTCCACCCTTGGATGAGCCATCAAGTTTAGTAATTATCAACCCAGTTAAGTCAGCAGCTTCCATGAATTCGCGAGTCTGGAAAATAGCATTTTGTCCTGTGGTGGCATCCAGCACAAGCAAGACTTCATGTGGTGCATCCGGAATCAGTTTACGAATCACCCGTACCATTTTTTTTAATTCTTCCATCAAATTCTTTTTGGTGTGCAAACGTCCCGCTGTGTCACAAATCACCACATCATAATCTTCATCCAGTCCTTTTTTCACCGTTTCGTACATCACTGCTGAGGGATCGCTCCCGGCATCCTTTTGGGTTATATCACAATCAGCTCGCTTGCTCCACTCCACCAGCTGTTCAATAGCAGCAGCCCGAAAAGTATCACCCGCACCCATCAATACTTTTTTACCTTGCTGACGATATTGTGCTGCTATTTTTCCAATGGTAGTTGTTTTGCCAACACCATTTACTCCAACAAAAAGCAAAATCAGCGGCTTCCGGTCTGCTGTCCCTGGAACTGAGTATGTTTTACTCATAATATGTTGAATTTCCCGCTGAATTTCTGTCTGCAAAACTTGTGGATTTGTCAATTCTTTACGTTCCACCTTTTCTGTGATTGCCTCAAGAATACGCTGAGTGGTTTCTGGGCCTATGTCTGAACCGATGAGCACTTCTTCCAAATCATCCAGTAACTCCTCACTAATTTCTTTTTTACCCAAAACTGCATCAGATAAATTATTGAGTAATTGCGTTCTGGTTTTATCGACTCCTTTTCGAAGACGCACAAGGAAAGAATCGGCATCTTCAGCGCTTTCCACAGTTTCCGCAGTCTTTTTCAAATCACGCTCAAGCACCTGTTGACTCCGGTGTTCCTCCTCCATTGAAACAATTTGTTCTTGAAGTCCTTTTTCCAGTTGTTCGGCTTTTACAAGCTGCACGGATTCTTTTTCTGCCCGTAGCTTTTCCTCTTCTTTGATCCGCAACTCTAGTTCTTTGTCACGCTCTTTTTTCAATTGCTCCAAGTGCTTCTCTTTTTCCCGCCCTGAAAGTTTATCCAGCGTTTTCTTTTTCTGTGACCTGCTGCGCTGCCAGAACCATCCAGATAGACAAATAAGTAAAAGAAAGAGCGTAATGCCAGCCAAAATCAGGGTCATTATCTCCTCTGCTATCGGCAGACCTTCGTTAAAATTTTTACTCAAAAACAGATTTACTTCTGCAAGGAATGTCGAAAAGATTTGTTTTAATTCTTCAATAATCATGGAAATTATTTTGCTTGTTGTTTTTGTTTTAGACTAAAATTTGACAACACAGTTATCAATTATCAATACAGAGACTTTGTAAATCACCAATCTACAAATATGTCCAGTTGGTCAATTGAATCTTTAAATCCAATACAGCGGAAAATCGTCGAACACAAAACAGGCCCGGCTTTAGTCATTGCTGGAGCAGGAAGTGGAAAAACAAGGGTGATCACTCACCGCGTTGCAGAACTGATTCATTCCGGAATTCCTGCCTCATCCGTCCTTTTGCTGACTTTCACCAACAAAGCCGCCGACGAAATGGCGCAGAGAGTTGGCCGGACTCTAAAAAACTCTATAGACCAGCAAAAGATTGTTCACGGGACTTTCCACAGTGTGGGAAGCCGTTTCCTGAAACGAAATGCAAAATTACTGAATTATAAAAATAATTTCAGCATTCTGGATTCCTCAGATTCCAGAGACCTGATAAAAGCCTCCCTTGCAGAAACAATCGGCAAACCCGGAAAATATTTCCCAAAAGCTGCAGTTCTGCAAAATATATTTTCCCTGGCCTTCAATCGTTTTTGCACTCAACAAATGATTTTAGATCTGCCTTATCATGAACGCAGTTTTCACATAGAGCAGTTTATTTCTGCAGATTATCCCCACTTTGAAGAAAACATTGAAACAATACTCAATGTCCTGATTACCTACCGTCGCAAGAAAAGACGCGGACAAGTAATGGATTTTGATGACCTGCTGGAAAACTGGTTGGAGTTACTCTTGCGGCATGGTGACAGACTGCCACTTTGCCAGCAAATTCAATATATCCTTGTAGATGAATATCAGGATACCAATCAGGTTCAAGCCAATATTTTGTATCGGCTCTCCTGGCCGCATAAAAATTTAATGGTTGTAGGCGACGATGCTCAATCAATATACAGCTGGCGTGGTGCAGATTTTGGCAACATGCTTGAGTTTCCGGAACGCTATAAGGCCGTCACCTTCTACATGGAGGAAAATTATCGCAGTTCTCCAGAAATCTTGGAATCTGCCAACCAAATAATTAACTATAACACACGTCAGTTTGAAAAGAACCTGTTTAGTTCTTTACCTAGAGGAGAAAAACCTCTCGTGCATCATGTTTGGTCGTCTCAGGATGAAGCTGAACTGGTACTGGACAATATTCTCAACTACCGGGACCAAGATATTTCTTTGAATCAAATGAGCGTGCTTTACCGGAATCATGTACAGTCCGCGACGCTTCAAGTAGTCCTGACTCATGCAGGCATTCCTTTCGTGGTTTATTCAGGGGTTAAATTTTTTGAACAAGCTCATATCAAGGATCTCACTGCTTTTCTCAAAGTCCTTTTTAATCCTCTTGATGAAATTGCCTGGATGCGTTTGCTCCAGCTTCTTCCTGGAATTGGTAATAATACAGCACACCATATTTTCAGTATTTTTCAGAGTCAACAGGCCGTTCGGCTAACCAAAGACAATGGAGAACTGCAAAAACTGATTCCTAAAAAGGCACTTGAGAGCTGGAATGTCCTACTGGAGATTTTTCAGGAAATGCTTAACGAAAGCGTAACTCCCTCTCATATGATCGGAATTTTGTACCAGAATTTTTATCGCGAGGTGCTCTTCAACAGTTTTGAAAATGCCTCTCAGCGGGAAACAGATATTCGTTATCTTGAAGAATTTGCAGGAAATTATGTAAAATTGGAAGCATTTTTAAATGATTTGTCTTTGGTTGGTTCCAGCATTATCACTGAGCACGAAACTGATCAACAGGAAAATCAGGAAACACTCACCCTGACCACCATTCACCAGGCCAAGGGACTGGAATGGAATGTGGTTATTGTAATAGGGTTGACAGAAGGATTATTCCCGCACCAAAGGAGCCTTGAGACTGAGGCACAAATTGAAGAAGAGCGCCGCTTATTTTATGTTGCCATGACCCGCGCAAAACGACACTTGCACATTACTGCACCAGTGGTTTCTTCAGGTTATTCCGGAGGAATCAGTCAGCGTTCCCGTTTTATCAGCGAACTTACCGAGGAGACAATCAACAACGAAATTCATACCCGTGATGAGTATTCTTTCGGTAACCATAGGGAAACGACTCAATTTTATTTTTAATAGAAGCTATTCCAGGTTTAACTTTGCCAGTTTGGGGCGGATTATGTAACTGCAGTAGCCGGCGTTTGGATTCTTGTTATAATAGTCGAAGTGGTAATCTTCTGCAGGAAAAAATTCCAGAAGTGCACTGATTTCGGTTACAATTTGATCCTCATACATTCCGGACATGTCTGCATCTTTTTTTGCCTGCTGAGCTGCGGCTTTTTGTACCTCATTTTGATAGAAAACAACGGAACGGTATTGTGTTCCAATGTCACCCCCTTGCCGGTTAAGTGTTGTCGGATCGTGACACCTCCAAAACCAATCAATTAACGTTTCGTAACTTATTTTTTTTGGATCATAGTCAATTCTGACCACTTCTGCGTGACCGGTCTCACCGGTACATACTTGCTCGTAAGTTGGATTTTGACTGTTCCCTCCTGCATAGCCAGGTGTAACCGATTTGACACCTTCAAGTCTGGAGAAGACCGCTTCCAGACACCAAAAACAACCGCCGCCCAGCGTAGCTGATTCTAGTTTTTCCATGAGTTATCCTTCAATATTCTATGAGACTTGAGGTTTCTGCCAAAAAAATGTCTGAAGTACACATAGAGCGCCTGGTCCAGTTCCTTTAAATTGTTTTGCGTCGGACGAATTACAGATTCACTTTGCAATGTTTTTTGTCGCACACGGAAAAAGGCTAGGCTTCCCGGATGCAAAGAAGTTGAGTATGGACTGCGAATACAACATTTTGGACAGCGGATACCTCCAAGATTTGCGTCCAACTGGTACGGGACAGAAAATTTTGGAGATGGGTTTCGTCCAGATTCCCCTTCCCACAGTTCACCTCCGCACTGTAAACAATTATCCAAATTTGGCGGAATACCAAGTAGTTTCAATAACCGCATTTCAAAATTTAATTTTATTTCCGTACCAGTTTGAGCTTCTGAAAGCAAAGACATTGTATTCTTCAGTAAATCAAAATAATCCTGAGAGTCGACTGAAGGAATTTCACATTGAAGCAGCAATTCAGAAAAGTAGCTAGCGTTAAGAAATTTTGAAAAATTTTGACGCAGGGAAGGATAGCTTTCCATTAATTCACATTTACGAATTCGGACCAATTCCGTATTTGGCTTTTCGGAAAACTCAAAGTGATTTAAGACAAACAATTCTGCTTTCGCAGCATTTCCTGATCGCACACTTTTTCCTCCGTGAAGAACTCCGGCTCTCTTTCCCACTTCACGCGTCAGAAAAGTCAGAATGCTGTCCTTTTCCTTAAAATCCATTGTTTTGAGAACAATTCCATCTGTCTCAATTACTTTCATAGGTAAATTATTCCAATAATTTTGCTTCCCGCATCAATGACTTTGCTTCCTGAAGAGCATCTTCAGAACGTTCTTGACGAACTGCAATCAAAAACTGAAGAGCATGATAAAGATCACTCCAAACTTCCATCGACTGTTGTCCTTTATCTTTTGTCCCAGGTGTTGCTACCTGAAACTTTGTTGCAGCTGAAGGAAGTTTCACTTCCCCTAATACTTTCGATGCTTCATCAAGTCGATCGTTTTGGTATAGGAGTTTTGCAAAAAGAAGTGAAGAAGGAATGGCGCGTTGACGTGAATTGTGAAGTCCGCCGACCATTTCCAGAATTTGTTCATCAGCCCCACTTTCTCGATAAACCTCCTCCAGTGTTTCCAACAATTCCGGAGTAGCAGTGCGTTTAAAAGTATCTTTTAGTATTTTTGCAGCCTCCAAAAACATACCTGACTTTTGAAGTTGAGCTGCTTCTCCAACGGCTTCCAAAGGTTTGTCATTCTTTTTGTCCCTTTTTTGGGGTAAGTAGCGGAAAGACCAATTTTTCAAACACTTTGGATCTTGGCGGAGCGCCTTTTGTAGGTGCTCCTCGTGGGCCATAGAAATATTTTTTGTCATCAGACTGCCGCTAAATTTTTTCAGCAATTCCCTCTCTTGCTCAATACAGGCTACCCAGTCTTGTCTGGCAATGTAGAATTGCCGCAACCCTACCAATGCATCGGGATGTCCTGGCGTTATCCGGAGAATTTCGTGACTTAGCCTTTCCACAAGATCCAATTCACTGACCTCGCAAGCCAGTTTCAAATAAGGCAGCAGGATCTCTAAATCTCCCTTAAATTTGGTTCGTAGTTCTGCATAATTATTGAGCAGTTCTTCTGCACTTTTTTCGTAACGCAGTTGTTCAAGATATTGCACTCGAATAGACAACGGTGTTTCTTGATTAGCTAACTTATTAAAGGTTTTCTTCACTTGTTTTGGATCACGCAGCAAAGCTGCATTCTTAAAATTTTGAGTTATCTGCTGCTTTTTGTCGACCCTGTATTTGGAATATTTCCCCAGGAAGCTCTGAACAAAACGCTGTGGATGTGAAATAAACTGCCAGATCTCTGTAACAGCCCAACCTGCTAAAAACGAACCGACAATAACCATCCACGCTGACACTTTAATGGAGTAGTTACCATACAGATTCAGGGACACATTGTGGCTGTTTTGTGTTGCAAAATAGCCCACACTACCCAAAAGCAATAATGTAATTGCTATTAAAAGTAATCGTTTCATTGTGTGGTTTCAGAATTTGTATAACACAGACCAGATTCAATCATGATGGTAAGGTTCTCCACGCATGATGGTAAAAGCACGATAAAGTTGCTCAAGAAAAAATAATCTTACCATCTGATGCGTAAAAGTCATGTCAGAGAGGCACAAAAAGTGAACGCCGGAAGGCAGCATAGACCTGTCAAAACCATATGCACCGCCGATGAAAAAGCTGACTCTTGGCCATCCGAGCGGCATTTGTTTTTCAAGCCACTGGGCTAATCCCTTTGAAGTTTGTCTCTTTCCTTTTTTATCCAAGAATATATTCAATTCAGTAGAATTCAATCTTTTCAGCAAATTTTCCGTTTCCTGCCGGCGCCACTGGTCTGCAGTCCCTGAACCATATTTTGCGGGTCGTATTTCTTCAGAATCAACCTTGATGTAGTGCGATAACTTCTTCAAGTAAACACTAATTCCATCCTGTACAAAAGGCTCCTGCGTTTTACCAATCCAAATCAAACGGATACTTTTCATGCAAAGAATCGGTTCCCAGTATCTTGTTTTCAGGGGTTACTACTCGTCTGTCGGATGATATTGCAGACATCGGCAAAAGACAACGCAAAAACAATTTCAAAAATGGATTGTGATTGTCAGCAAATACACTATCTTTTTATAAAGCAACTTGTATTACAAGACCAACTGCTCAAACATAAATCTCAATTTTTGCTATTAAACATGAATGTCTGATATCTCTGCACACAAACTTGCAAAAGTCGGCACTGCCCATGTTTTTGAAGAGCAGCTGCTCTATCGCGGATGCTGGTCAGAAATGGTGGAATTCAGCTATGAAGATGATAATCAGCAAATGCGAAAATGGGAAGGTTTGCACCGTAAACACCATGCAGAGGCAGTAATTATTGTTGCTCGAATGAAACCTTCTGGGAAATTTATTTTTATTCGCCAGTTTCGTCCACCCACAGATTCCTACATTTTAGAATTTCCTGCAGGCTTAGTTGACCCTGGGGAGTCTCTGGAGACAACGGCGATTCGTGAACTTTTTGAAGAAACCGGTTATGTCGGCATAGTCGAAGATCTTAGCCCCAAATTGTTTTCTTCACCCGGAATTCTTTCAGAAACCGTTTCTTTTGTACACGTTCAGGTAGACGAAAAAAAGCTGGAGAACCAGCGGCCGAAAGCAAAAAACGAACCCGGAGAATTCATAACGGTTTTTGTAAAATCTCCAGAAGAAATACCAGAATTTTTCAATCAAGAAGTGAAGCATGGTGTAAAGTTTGATGTCAAACTTTACACCTATTTCATGGTACAAGGGTTCTTGTAATATTTTTCACCAAGCTATCAAATGATTAATCTTTACGGAGAAGAAATTTCACAAGACACCTCATCTGCGACAGTCGGTATTGACCATTCTGCTGGTGAAAAAGGGTCTGCTGTACCTGAATCATTTTTGACAACACCTGAAGCTAACAAGCTTTTTGAGAACTGGTACTTACAACACAGTAATCCGGATGCAGCCGAGGCTCTCCTGAAAAAACTGAAGCAAATTTCTCTGAGACCTCCCACTCTTCAGGCGGCTTTGTTGTTTTTGCAGTATCAGAAGGCCGACGATTTACCGAAGGAGTTTGAAAAAAAAGCTGCCGCTGAGTCGGGTGGTCCTTTTTCTGAAGCAGTACCACTTTTTCACCGGATGCTCAAGGTTCATCAGTTTCCCGTCCGACCAAAAAATTCTGAGCAAGCTGAACTAACCCAGCGTATGTTGTTGACTGTACTGGGAGATGTACAGTTGCTGACCGTATTCCTTGTGCTACAGCTTCATCATTTAGAACAGATAAATTCGCTGTCGCCCGAAGAAGCAGATGCAATAGCCTGGTCAGCTCTGTACGTCCATGCTCCGTTGGCTGGCCGATTAGGTATTTTCTGGATCAAGGCAGAGCTGGAAGACCGTGCATTTCGGTATCTGGAGTATGAGAATTACCAGAGCTTGAAGAAAAAAATTGCCCGAAAACGTAGTGATCGTTCAGAAAGTGTGGAAAATATTTCAGAAAATATTCAGCTGATTTTGAAACAGGCTGGAATTCGCCATGAAATTCAGGGCCGCTACAAACGTTTTTACTCGATTTTTCAAAAACTGGAGAAAGTCAATAACGATTTTGAGCGAATTCAGGATTTGATCGCTTTTCGTGTTTTGGTAGATGAAATCGATGACTGCTATGCGGCACTTAGTTTCATTCACGAGAACTGGACTCCAGTAAAAAATCGTTTCAAAGACTACATAGCCAACCCCAAACCCAACGGATACCAATCTCTCCACACGACAGTCATAGATGCCGGGAATGAATCAAAGAGAAATCCGAGGCCAATTGAAATTCAAATCCGGACACGAAAAATGCATCGGATAGCAGAATATGGGGTTGCAGCTCACTGGCTCTATAAGGAAAAACGGAACCAGTCAAAAGACAAAAAAGCAGAACAAATTGAAGAGTCACTGGTAGAAAAAAGCAAAGCAGATAGGGAAGGAGAAACAATACCTCTGATTGATTTGTTCAGTGAAAATATCTATGTAATGACTCCTGCAAGGGAAATTAGGGAACTGCCACAAGCTGCCACACCCGTTGATTTTGCCTATGCAATTCATACTGAAGTCGGCAACCGCACGACCGGTGCAAAGACTAATGGAAGCATCACCCGCCTCGACAGTTCCCTGCATAGTGGTGATACTGTTGAAATCCTTACCTCACCACGGCAAGAACCACGGAAGGAGTGGCTTGATTTTGTTAAAACACGTCACGCCCGCAACAAAATTAAACATGCTCTACATGAACGTGGCAGAGAAGTTCGACGAAAAGAAGGCCTGGAAATGTTGGAGCGAGAATTCCGGAATCACAATCTTAACCTGAATCGCCTAACTCGAGAAGGACGGATGGAGCTGGAGTCTCGTCAACGAAAAAATCAAGAATTTGAACATATCCTGTTCTGCATTGGCGACGGCTCCATCCGCAGTGAAGAAATTCGCCGATGGTTTGCCGAAGATCCAAACTCAGGTCCCACCATTCCAACCCCGGAGTCTCCGTCACAACCTGAAATAAAAGCCCGTACCCAAAAAAAGAAATCCGTGGCAACTTCATCAGCGAGCATGATTCTTGTGGATGGAATGGACAATGTTGTTACTCGTATAGCGCAATGCTGTTCTCCTGAGAAAAATCACTCCATTCAGGGCTATCTTACTCAAGAGAGAGTAATCACCATACATAAAGATAATTGTTCTTTTTTGCAGAAATTAAGCCCGGAAAGGATGGTAAAAGTACGCTGGAGAGGCGGGAAGTAACAAAGTTTTTCATATAGTTGAAAACCTCAGAGAATTCAAAACTCATCCTCCTAAAAATACAAAATATTAATTAGATATGGTTCACCGAAAAAGTATTCTTTTTGTCATTCCGGACTTGATACTGGATCCAGATTCCCGACCAAGTTGTTGACAAGAGTTGAAAAAGCACCCCTAGATACTGGGTCTACGCCAATCTTCACACTAAATGACAATGGGGCAGAATCGGAAGCAGCAAAACTATTATCTCCGTGAAGATAAATCACAGTATGAGGAACTCAAGTAACGGTTGTGCAGGTTTTTTGTACACTTTCAGGAGAAATCCTTGCAAATGACATCCTGAATTGAATAATTACTTATTTAAATTATAAAATAATATTATTTTCAGCAAGCCCTGACTAGTCAGCTCACTAAATAGTGTGGAATTAGAATTATTTGAAGCAACATGGAGTTATTTTTTCCAGAAAGACGGAAAGAGCAATACAAGGGCAGAAAACATTTCCAGTCTTCCTACGAGCATCAGCCAGGCTAAGAACCATTTTCCATGTGCTGAAATTTCAGCAAAGTTTTCTGAAGGTCCAACCTCACCAAATCCCGGACCGATATTCATTAGTGCCGAAATGACCGAACTTATCCCGGTCTGCAAATCCATAGAATCTACTAGCACCATCACGCATCCTCCACCTAAGATGAGAAAGATATTGGCTACAAAATAACAGACTGTGAGGTTGACAGCAAATGGATCAATTGCTCGCTGATTAAGATGAATCGGCAGTATTGTCCGTGGCTGAAAAAACATTTTCTTGATCGTTGTCACCGTGTATTTCCAGATGATGACAAAATGCACGATTTTAATACCGCTGGTGGTAGAGCCTGCACAAGCCCCAATGAAGCAGACTAGATAAAGAAACATCTGTGCTGATTGCGGCCAAAGTTCATAGTCTGCAGTTGTGAAACCAGTAGTGGTCAGCAATGAGATTGTTTGAAAAGAGGCATATCGTAACGAGTCAATAAATCCATCATACGTCCCATTTATCCACAAAATTAATGTTGAAATTCCACAGAAAAATCCAACTATACTGGCATACCAGCGTAATTCGGTATTGACTCGAACTAAATCCCATTCTCCTTTCAGCATGTGGTAAAAAAGCATAAAAGCCATTCCGCCAAGGAACATAAATATCATAACTACCCAATCAAAATATGCGCTGCCGTAATGACCAATGCTGGCATTTTTTGGGGAAAATCCTGCGGTGGCAACAGTTCCAAAGGCATGACAAAGAGAATCAAACAACGACATTCCTCCGATCCAAAGCATCAACGTTTGCACTAGGTTCAGTCCAAGATAAATACTCCAGAGCCAAATCATTGCATCACGGTTTCGTGGAAGAAATTTTTCTTTGGTGATTACTTGTCCGGGGCTTGACTCAGCCCGAAAGATTCTCACACCCGCCATCCCATGAGGTAAAAAGATCAAGGTCAGGGTTAGAAACCCCATACCCCCCAGCAAATGAGTTTCACTGCGCCAAAATAACAACCCATGCGGTATGGATTCAATATCATTCAGGATAGTCGCGCCAGTCGTAGTGTAACCTGACATCATTTCGAAAAATGCATCCGTGAATGCCGGAATTGATCCGTGGATCATGAAAGGAAGCGCGGAAACTGCAGAAATGACAACCCATCCAAATACAGCGATAATGACTGCATCGCGGAAAGTTAATTCGTGATCCCATAGTGAAAACCACCAAAATGGCAGGCCTACCCCAAAAGCTACTGCTGCGGAAACAAGCAGAGCGCTCAAGTCATCCTCCTGATAAATCAAGGAAGTGACAATGGGAAGAAGCATGGCGACACTGGTAACCAGCAGCAATGTCCCTATGACGTGTGCTATTGAACGAAAATGCATTTATACTTTTCTATTCATCTGGAAATTTAAGTTCGTTTATATAGTCTGTATCTTTATCTTCTTTGCTTAGAAATATATCCGCTGGCTCTGTGTGTGTCACAGGTTAAAATTCAAACAGTATTCAAAATCACCTGAATAAATAGTTTTATCCATTATGTCTCTTCAAAAGAGTTTATATAAAAGGGGTTGTAAAACCATTTGCTTCATTTCCGGAAGTCACCCCAATCAAACGACAGAGCATCGTTTCTTCCTCGACACTAAATTTTACTTTATTGGGAACAAAGAGCAACACCGGAACTTGACCCAATGAGAAACAGAAAAGGAGAGAATAATCAGGTCAGCATAAGGATAAGGTTCCGGCTGAATTTCTGAGGCATTTTTTAGCTGCGGAGAAATCCCCAGTTTTTCCAGAAGAATGACTTTGATTTAAACAATTACTGGATTGTTTCTTCTTCACGACGTAAAATCCTGTTTTTTTCCTGTACATCGATACTACTGGGAACAATGTTCCACTCAGCTGGGTTCTCCCGTGAAAAGACTAATTCTACCACCAAACAGGCTAACACAAATTCAAGCTCGACACCACCGGCGCATCAAAGCTTAATTTGTTGTTCGAATATCACTCCTTTAAGCCACCTCCCGCTTTCCACCCTAGAGGCTGCAACTTTCTTATTATCTGGATCTGTGTGCTGTGTTTCAGCAGACATCATTCATTGAGAAAAGGAGGCTGATTACGCTTCTGAAACTTCAGAAGACGTTTACCAGGTAAATTTTTTCATCATTTCAGGAATGAGAATGAGGCTCAGGGGTGAGGTTTAGAAGGAATTACCGGCTTTTGCATTATATTGTTAATTTCCGTCAATATTTTTTGCGTTTTATTTTCAGGTATTGGAAAGTCAAACACGATCAGTCCCTTCTTCGCATCTATCGTTCCACTGATGTGCTGGAAAGCGCTGGAAGTCATTTGTTCGCCTTGTTGAATCAAGGGGTAAACCATGATCTCTTTGGAAAGGATATGTTTTACACGATAAAAATCCAATCCTTTATGACTTCCTGACAGATAATTTTCAAAAATATTCTCAAAATGCAGCAAATCAATCTTCCTCAAAGAAGACCTGACTTCGTCAGCACGCTTATCTTTAATATGAAAGGTCAGCTCATTCTGAACTATGCCTACCCCATCACCTGGATGCTGACGGGTAGTATTGCAAATAATCGCAATACCATTCAACATTTTAGCAACTGTCTTCCTAAACACGTCGTCAAGAACATTTTCCCAGTCCTTTCGTTCTACTTCGTGCGGATGAACTTCAATTATTTTTTTTCTAAACAATAAACCCATAAACCATCTTCAATAAAAAAAATTAAGCACCAGGCGGCAATTAAAACGCATCGTCCAAAATAAAAAATACTGGTATCTGATTTGTTTAGCTAACGCCCTACATGATAATATAGTATTGTATAGTGGCTTTTCAATTCATACAACTAAAAAATTCTCTACCTCATGAAATCATCAAATTTTTCCTGGAAAAGACATTTTCAGCGTTGGTTAATCACAAAAGCACTCATGGTGCTGATTAGAATTACCGGAAGTACCGCAAATGTTCAACGCATTAATCGGCATATACTGAAAACTACTCTGCAGGAATACGGAAGCGTCATTGTTGCCACATGGCACCAAAACATTTATTTCAGCATCTGGCTTCTGCGAAAACAAAATCTTACAGCATTAATCAGCAGCAGTGACGACGGAGAAGTTATTTACGATGTATTTGCTCATTTCGGCTACCAGGCAGTGAGAGGTTCAACCACCAGGGGTGGAATTCCTGCACTGAAACAAATGATCAAATTGCTCAAGGAAAAAACATCCGTTGCAATCACTCCGGATGGGCCGCTGGGGCCTCCGGAAATTATTCAGTCAGGAGTCGTTCTCCTTGCCAAATACTCCGGAGTTCCCATCATTCCCTGGCACTATGAAGCAAAACGTCAATGGAGATTAAAAAGTTGGGACAAACACAAAATCCCCAAGCCTTTTACTTCGATTGTTGAATCATTTGGAGAGCCGTTTCACGTACCAAATGACCTGTTGTCTGAGGACGTACCAGCGTTTTGCAAAAAACTGGAAACAATTTTTCAAGAGCTTGCACGCAAAACTAGAGAAGTAATTTCAGACCCGAAAAATGAGCCTTAAAAATCCTGAAGTTTCAATTAATTGGAAAATTGAATATCAAATTCATCATAAAAACGATCAACCTCCTCCGGAGCCAAATTGTTGATCCCTGCAGATGCAGACCTACCTCCCCCGGAGGAAAATTTAATACATAATTCTTCTGCACCTTGAGGCTTGGCAATTGGGGCTCGGACACCAACCAGAAAAGTTCCGTCTTTTCTCTCAACTAAAAGTGCATGAGCCATATTCGGAGCTTCTCGTGCAACCTGATTACTGAATACACCGGAAACACGCCTGCACCATGCTGCATTTGGAAACTGATAAATTCTACCTGCAGAAGTTTGTCTCACCGGATGTTTTGTCTCTGTCTGGCTCATGTCATTCTGAAAGCCCTCCCGCAACCGATCCAATTCTCCGGCTGCATGAAAAAAATCGAATGGGTCAGAATACGGCTGCAAAGCCCTAAATAGAGCTTCCGGTGAATAATGTAAATCTTCCACGGTTTCACCATAAGCGTTGTAATTGATCAACTCTCCCAGTTCCCGTAATTCTTCAGTTTCTTCATGACTAAGTTTCAAAGTGTCAGCCAGCCCATGAGCAGGTGAATGAAGGTTGTCACCAAAAGATGCCACTATGGCCCAGAGTCGATATTTCCCAGCCAAAAAACGATCGACCAGAATACTGGTACAGACAGCAGGACTGGTATCAATGTGTGGATGAAAAAGAGGAGATTCAGGAATTTCTCCTGCGAAGTGGTGATCAAAATAGTGTACAGTGTTGCCTTGTTTCAGCAACTGCAGGAGAAGTTCCCGGTTGGCATGAAATGAAATATCGAGTACTGTAAGCACACTATCTCGCGCTGAAATAATGCGTTTCAACAACAGCGTATCACGTTTCACTCCGGTGACGAGTCGGCTTTCCTGAGGATTGTGAAGGCGTAATTGATGGAGGGCGCATACTCCATCAGCATCCCCGTTGAAGACGTCAATGTAAAGCATGGAGGGAGAACTTGCTCATCAATTGATGAAAATGATTTGAGCAATCACGAAGGCAAAAAAAAGGAGAACCCCAAACACAGCAACAGAACCCGGTGCAAGAAACCGAGCCTCCGAATTGGCCTTCAATGAATTGAGACGATTGGAGCTTGATGGACGTATTGTTTTTGATGAAACTTTCTTTGCTGTTATTTTAGGAGGCATAAAATCAATGTATCTTTTATAGTTAAATTTCCCGTATTAGGCTCAATATTAAAGATTTGCAAATATAGAACCAACTTCACAGAATCATAGAATAAATTTTTCCCCCCACAAAATCACTAGATACGGCTTGTATGGTTACGTAAATAATGATCGGCCAAAACTAAATTAATCATGGCTTCTACCATTGGAACGGCTCTCGGCAAAACGCACGGATCGTGACGCCCTTTGGCTTTCAGCTTAAGCGATTTGCCTTCACGAGTAACCGTATCCTGCTCAAAGTTAATCGTGGAAGTTGGTTTGAAAGAAACACGCAAATCAATCTCTTCACCATTTGAAATACCACCCTGAATTCCTCCAGAATGATTTGTACTGGTCCGAATAATTCCTTCCTGCATCACAAACGCATCGTTGTGTTCTGAACCTTTCAGTTTCACTGAATCAAAGCCCAGGCCAAACTCAACTCCTCGTGTAGCAGGCAATGACATCAACGCCTTAGCCAAATCCGCAGTCAGTTTGTCAAAAACCGGTTCTCCTAATCCTGCAGGGGCATTACGGACAACGGCCCGAATTATTCCACCCACGCTGTCTCCGGACTTCCGGACTTCATGAATACGGGCAATCATGGCCTCTGAGGCTTCCGGATCCGGACAGCGTACAAGACTGGCTTCAATCCGTTTTTTGCTGACAGATTGCTTGTCAACTGAAGATTTTATATCGTGTATTTGCTCCACCCAGGCCATCGTTTTAATCTTTTCCCAGTGCTGCAGCAGTTTTTTGGCGATTGCTCCTGCCGCCACCCGTCCGATGGTTTCACGAGCACTCGAGCGTCCACCACCCATCCAGTCTCTGAAACCATATTTCCGGTCGAAAGTATAGTCTGCATGACTTGGACGATACAAATCTTTGAGGTGATCATAAGCGTGTGGCTTTGCGTCTTCATTTGAAACCATCAAGGAGATTGCTGTGCCCGTTGTACATCCCTCAAAAACTCCTGAAAGAATCCGAACGGAATCGCTTTCCTTACGTTGTGTAGTTATTTTGCTTTGCCCGGGTCGTCTCCTGTCCAGCTCATATTGGAGATCACCTTCACTCAGTTGCAGTCCTGAAGGACAACCGTCGATGACAACCCCAACCCCGCTGCCGTGAGATTCACCCCAGGTAGTAATACGAAATAAAAGTCCGAAAGTGTCACCCATTCTTTAACTCAATTATAGGCTTAGCTGTTTTTGCTTATGCTAAAGTCTTGTTAGCATAACCATTTCACTCTGAAGGTGCAAGATACTTGGTGGACTAATCTTGCATATTCAGGCTGAAAACACTATGCTTACAAAGCATTATTTGCCTTGTATTCAAAAAAAATTTGCCGCACAAAATATTCCCTGCGAAATGACACAGCTTCACAAAACAGGTCCAAAATGGATAATGTACAGTTCTATGGGTTTGGAACTTGGATTGTCTATTGTTGTGGGTTTTCTGATTGGTAGCTGGCTGGATAAGTGGTTGGGTACAGAGCCCTGGTTATTGCTGGTCTTTGGGATTGCCGGAATCATTGCAGGTTACCGGAGCATTTTTCGTTTGGTGAAACGGGTTCAAGCTGATTCTGAATCTGGGCAGGAAAACGATTCCCCCTCTTCTTCCTGAAACTAAATATGCATCCATCATCTGAAGAGAAATCAAAAATTGATCCAAACGGCGCAGTACCGCAAGATAACAGAGATTTTTCAGAAACTGTGAAACCAGATACTCATCCTGATTCAGCGATATCTGAAGTCCCAGAAGACGTAGTTTCAGAAAAAGGATCCAACCCAATCCTGCAGGCTGATTTTTTTCGAAACCTGTTATTAAGCGTCAGTGTCATTTTAGTTGCAGGAACAACAATTTTACAACTTGACCTTGTTCCCTCCGTTCTGTTAGGATGCGCTGTTATTGGTTTTAATTATTTCTGGACTATGCAGTTTGTCCGCAAGCTCTTGCTGGATCGAAAATTACTCGCATTGGATTTACTGTTTGTACTCACAAAATTCGGAATTTCAGTAATAGTCTTATTTGGAGCTTTGAAATACTTTGAACTTTCACCAAGGGGGTTGCTGATTGGACTTTCAAATGTTGCAATCGCCACGATTATTTACTCTTTTCTTAGAGTGATGAACCCTCAGAAATTTGCATAGGTATAAATTACAGAATGAACAAACGACTTGCCTTAATTAGCATCTTTTCACTGACAGCAACCCCTGTTTTTGCTTCTGCATCAGGATTCACCTGGGCTCACTTCTTGTTTGGCGGATTAGAACAGCCACTCGTGAACCTCGGTATTGACCCCCTTCCTATTCTGGACATGCTGATAGTAGCAGTATTGCTGATTTTTTTTGCTTATTTTGCAGGAAGACCTTTCAGAAAAACAGATATGCTGGAGCCTTCCGGACGTGCTAATTTGCCAAATTTTACAGAAGTTATTGTCAGCACAATTCTGAATTTTTTGAGTGGAACCATCCGCCATGGAATCGGAGCACGTCCTATTCTTCCATTACTGGGAACTTATGGTTTGTTTATTTTGATATTGAATCTTGCCGGTCTTGTTCCAGGCTTCAACCCTCCAACAGACCAGTTTAATGTTACAATCGCATTTGCCACCATAATTTTTATTATGACTCACTTTTTAGGCATTCGTCAGCATGGATCCAGTTACATAAAACAGTTTCTGGGCCCCATGCCATTGCTTATACCGCTGATGTTTCCTGTCGAGGTCGTCAGTCATTGTGTGCGCCCGCTTTCCCTTTCCATCCGCCTATTTGGGAACATGACAGGAGATCATAAAGTTGTCATGATTTTCACGTCAATTCTAGCTGTCGGACTACCAATTCCATTTATGGGTTTGGGAATTTTAGTGTCAGTACTTCAAGCCTTTGTATTTGTCTTGCTGTCTGCCATTTATTTTGAACTCGCAATGAGTGAAGCTCACTGATTGCGCTGATTTATTTAAGATCAAAAAGGATGTCATGAAAAAATTATTATTGTTGACATTGCTTATGTCAGCGAGTTTCCCTCTGTATGCAGCAGAAATGGGAGAAATGGCCACATTTGGAATTGCTCTTGGTGCCGGTTTGGCAATTGGACTTGCAGCTCTTGGCGGAGGAATTGGACAAGGTATTGCTATGAGCGGTGCTCTGGAAGGAATCGCCCGAAATCCGAACGCATACGACAAAATTTTTACACCAATGATTATTGGTCTGGCACTGATCGAGTCACTTGTAATTTATGCACTTGTGATCGCGTTTATGTTACAGGGTAGAATCTGAAACTCTCATTTTTTGCGGCTCTTAACGGGCCGCAACCTTCCCCTACCTTTTTTTATCCAAAAACAAAATCTCGCGCATGAAATCCTGATACTATCTTCAATCAGGCAAACAAATGGAAAGTACCTATATAAATGTACGAGAGGTACCTCTTGAAGATATAAGATGAATTAATTGATTTTATGATTTCCTGCCGATTACACACATTTTTTTAAGGACAAAATAAAAAAAATTTGCTAAGGTGATTTTTTTCGACCTTGCAAAAACAAATTACTAAATTTAGGAGAATGATATGAGTGAGCAGCAAATTTTCGAAATTCCGGCATCTGCTAAAGAAAAAGCATGGATAGATAACGACACTTATTTGAAAATGTATCAGGAGTCTGTGGATGATCCAAAAGTTTTTTGGGACAAACAAGCTGAGCGTCTGGATTGGTTCAAAAAGTGGGACAAAACCCTTGACTGGGACTTCAACAAGGCACATATCCGCTGGTACGAAGGGGGGAAACTCAATGTTTCTTATAATTGTCTGGATCGACACTTGGAAACACGGGCTGATAAAACGGCTCTGATTTGGGAGTCTGATGATCCGAATGTTGACAGAACCTTCACTTACAAAGAATTGCTTGCAGAGGTGAGTAAATTTGCCAATGTGATGAAGAAACGCGGCATCAAAAAAGGTGACAGGGTAATGATTTACATGCCCATGATTCCGGAACTGGCAATAGCGTGTCTGGCCTGTACCAGAATTGGTGCTGTACATTCGGTTGTATTCGGAGGATTCAGCGCAGAAGCCCTAAAAAATCGAATTATTGATTGTGGCGGAAAAATGCTGGTCACTGCCAACGCGGGAATCCGCGGGGGGAAAAGTATCCCGCTCAAACAAAATGCGGATACCGCCATGGAAGATACCGGAACCGAAAGCTGCGTTGTTGTGAAACATACGGATGACAACTGTAATATGCAGTCTGGAAGAGATTATTATTGGCATGAAGAAATGTCCCAAGTCTCCGCGGATTGTCCTTCAGAAGAAATGGATGCTGAAGATCCGCTTTTCATTCTTTACACTTCCGGTTCAACCGGAAAACCCAAGGGTGTTCTGCACACCACCGGGGGTTATCTGGTCTACACATCCGTCACTCATCAATATGTCTTTGATTATCATGATGGCGATATATACTGGTGCACGGCAGACATCGGCTGGGTTACCGGACACAGCTATATTCTGTACGGACCACTTGCCAATGGAGCAACGACATTGATGTTCGAGGGTGTTCCAAATTACCCTGATTTCGGGCGATTTTGGGATATTTGCGACAAGCACAAAATCAACATTTTCTACACTGCACCAACAGCAATTCGGGCAATTGCCAAAGAAGGTGATGAGTTGGTCAACAAACGGGATTTAAGTTCCCTGCGTTTGCTGGGCACAGTCGGGGAACCTATCAATCCTGAAGCCTGGCTCTGGTATCATCGAGTTGTTGGACACGAGAAATGTCCTATTGTAGATACCTGGTGGCAAACTGAAACAGGTGGTATTATGATTACTCCGCTTCCGGGGGCAACTCGAACCAAACCCGGATCCGCTACCCGTCCGTTTTTTGGGATACAGCCACTTTTGGTGGATTCAGACGGCAACGAACTGGAAGGTGCAGCGGGAGGGAATTTGTGTATCAAACACCCCTGGCCCGGACAAATGCGCACCGTATATGGTGATCATGAGCGGTTTATTCAAACATACTTCAGCACTTACAAAGGTCTCTATTTCACTGGTGACGGCTGTCGACGTGACGAAGACGGCTATTACTGGATTACCGGAAGAGTCGACGACGTGCTTAATGTTTCCGGACACCGCATGGGAACCGCAGAAATTGAGTCTGCGGTGGTGCTACATGAAAATGTAGCTGAAGCTGCCGTTGTTGGTTTTCCGCATGAAATTAAGGGACAGGGCATTTATGCCTATGTCACTTTAAATTCCGGAGTTGAGCCAACCGAGGATTTGCAGAAGGAATTGGTGCAGCTGGTACGCAAAGAAATTGGTCCAATTGCCTCCTTTGATGTTATTCAATGGGCACCCGGACTCCCAAAAACGAGATCTGGAAAAATCATGCGCCGCATTTTGCGTAAAATTGCCGAAAATGATATGGACAGTATTGGTGACACATCCACACTCGCTGAGCCTTCGGTGGTTGAAGATTTAATCGCCAACAGGCCTGCTGGTTGAAATTCCCTGAAAAGTTCCCATGTACACATGAGGACTTGCCAACCAGAACTCTAAAACGAGAACACAATGAATTACCTTGACGAATATCAGCAGTCTATAGAGCAGCCAGAGTTATTCTGGAGAAAACTAGCTGAGCAGATCAAGTGGTATGAATTTCCTGAAACAATCCTTTCTCAGGATGAACATGGTTTTTATCGCTGGTTTACGGGAGGCAAACTAAATACAGCTTATCTCGCGCTTGATGTACACATCGAGGAAGGACACGGTGATCAACTGGCACTGGTTTATGATTCACCCGCAACAAACTCGCAGCGCAATTATACTTTTACAGAGCTGCGAGACGAGGTTGCAAAATTTGCTGGTGGTCTGAAAAATTTAGGAGTGGAAAAAGGTGACCGTGTCATCATTTACATGCCAATGGTTGCCGAAGCTGTGATTGCAATGCTCGCTTGTGCCAGGCTGGGCGCAGTGCACTCAGTGGTTTTTGGAGGCTTTGCGCCCCATGAACTAGCTGTGAGGATTGATGATGCCAGACCCAAAGTGCTGTTGACAGCCAGTTGCGGAATTGAATTCACGAAAGTCATCGAATACAAACCGCTGGTGGATAATTCTATGGAAATCGCAAAATTTACTCCAGAAAAAGTAGTGGTTTTGCAGCGTCCACAAGCTAAGGCAAAAATGCAGCCCGGGCGGGATCACGATTGGCATGAACTGATGAGTCAAGCTGCTCCTGCTAGTCCTGTTTCGGTAAATGCAACAGATCCGTTATATATCCTCTACACTTCCGGAACGACTGGACTTCCTAAAGGTATTGTCCGTGACAATGGCGGACATGCCGTAGCTCTGAAGTACAGCATGAAAGCTGTCTACAATACTGATCCAGGAGATGTATACTGGGCGGGTTCGGATGTCGGCTGGGTGGTTGGACATTCATATATTGTCTACGCACCGCTATTTCATGGATGCACCACCATAGTTTATGAGGGAAAGCCCGTACGTACTCCGGATGCAGGAGCATTCTGGCGCGTGATTTCTGAGCATAAAGTAAACACATTTTTCACTGCTCCTACCGCTTTTCGTGCCGTAAAAAAAGAAGATCCAGATGCAAAACTTTTAAAGCAGTATGACATCAGTTCACTCAGGACACTATTCCTGGCAGGTGAAAGGCTGGATCCGCCAACTTATGAATGGCTGATGGGAATATTGAATAAGGGGTCTCAGCCGGATATTCCAGTGGTCGACCACTGGTGGCAAACCGAAACTGGCTGGGCTATTTGTTCAAATCCTATGGGTATTGAACCACAGGCTGTGAGGAATGGTTCACCGACTTTCCCGATGCCCGGCTACAATGTACAGGTGCTGAATGAAGAGGGTGATATTTGCAAACCTGGAGAAACTGGAAATATCGTAATTCACCTCCCCTTGCCACCAAGCTGTTTGCCGACATTATGGAATGATGATGAGCGTTTCAAGCAATCTTATTTGTCACAGTATCCAGGCTACTACCTTACTGGTGACGAAGGAGTCAAAGATGAAGACGGCTACATGTTTGTGATGGGGCGTACTGATGACGTGATCAATGTTGCTGGACATCGTCTTTCAACCGGAGAAATGGAGGAGTTGATTGCGGGGCATCCGGCTGTTGCAGAATGCGCTGTCACAGGAATTGATGATGAATTGCGCGGACAAGTTCCTGTTGGTTTTGTTGTGCTTAAGGATGGCATAGAGATGACTCAAGAAAAAATGCAGGAAGAATTGGTAGCAATCATCCGTAGAGAAATTGGAGCTGTTGCCTATTTTCGACAATCTGGTATCGTCAAACGTTTGCCGAAAACCCGCTCCGGGAAAATCCTGCGTAAAACAATCAGGCTCTTGGCAATCGAAGCTGAAGTTTCAGTTCCTTCCACGATCGATGATCCTAAAATTCTTGATGAAATTAGTGAAATCATGCAGGAACGTGGAATCGGCCAGTACGCTACATCTTGACTTCAATTTAAGCTTCGGCTCACTGTTGACGGCATTTGTCCTACCTCTATTCGACGCAGATGATCCAGCAAAATAAGCTATATATTTTCCTTTCAAAGAGGACTGTATGGTTTTGGTTTGCCGGAAAGCGGGGCTGCCTCAAGCCTGCATCAAAACCTCATCATGCAGAACGTATCTTGGAGCTTCGTCGTGGGTGGAGTGCTTCAAGTGTAGTTTTGTTTCTTGATTTTCCATGGTTACTCACTCATTTTAAAATCACAATTTATCTTTTGCCCAATGAAGTGTCGTCCTATGCCAAAATGCGTTTGTGGTTTCCAAATAATCCGGTAGGCAAAGTACAGAGTTCACAGTCAGAAATAATCGGTAACATAATTCGCTACATACTCGTAGTTGAATTGGCCCCTCCAACAAACACACACAACCTTAACCTCAACACCCGAAATTAATATGCAGCCCGGACCAAAAAACAGTATCACCGACGTGTCAGGAATCAAAGTTGGACACGCACAAGACATGAAATTGATGAGCGGAACCACGGTAGTTCTTCCAGAAGATTCTGCGGTAGCCGCAGTCGATTGCCGCGGCGGAGGCCCGGGAACGCGGGAAACAGATGCCTTGCATCCAGCAAATCTGGTTGAAGAGGTCCACGCCGTTGTGTTTAGTGGTGGTTCAGCCATGGGATTGGATGCAGCCAGTGGAGTTGTAGCCTGGCTAAAAACAAAAGGCCGCGGTTTTCCCGTAGCAGCCGGTGTCTCGGTACCAATTGTTCCAGCGGCGATTCTCTTTGACTTACTCAATGGTGGTGACAAATCCCGAACGGATGAGCGCACCTATTTTGAGTTTGGAAAAATGGCTGCGGCCAACGCCAGTTACGATTGCCCGCTAGGTAATATTGGTGCGGGAACTGGAGCAAAAGCAGGAACGCTCAAAGGTGGAATCGGGACCGCCTCTTTGCAGCAAAAAACCGAAAGCACTTTAGAAAACTCCCGCGGTGGTGACAATGGATTTACCGTAGGAGCACTGGCAGCAGTAAATCCGTTTGGTTCAGTAACATTCCCGGAACGCACAGATTTTTGGGCCTGGCCCTTTGAGCGCAACGGGGAATTCGGCGGGAGAGGTGCTCCAAAAAATCTGCCGGAAAATATTCTGGATGAAGAACAGAGAAAAATAAACGAGCTGTCGCTTGATTTCGACTTCGAAAGTCCCTTCCTGCAAGCAGAAAAATCTGAGGTTTCCGACAGCTGGCTTACTGACGATAGCGTTTCCACGAACACCACACTTTGTGTAGTTGCCACTGATGCCGCCCTCACCAAAGCTCAAGCCCAGCGGGTTGCTATTATGGCGCAAGATGGTTTTGCCCGCGCAATTCGCCCTGTTCACACGCCATTTGATGGGGACACAGTCTTCGTATTATCCACCGGGAAAATCCCACTTTCTGCCATGCCACGAATCGACATTGCACGTATAGGCATGATGTCCGCAGACTGCGTTGCCCGGGCCATTACACGTGGAGTTTATTCTGCAGAATCCTTGGGAATCTGGCCTGCTTATCGGAATTCTGTTCAATCATAATTAAAATTGCGTTTTAAAATATTTTTTGTGATGATATCCTTTCCTTTTTTTCATCGTCTCCCAAAAGGAGATTGTTTTTATACTTCACATCTTCGGAGAAAAACATGAAATCAACTATTAGAAGGTACGTCAAATTATTACTGATCAGTGGTTCAACGCTGATCTTTTCCGGAGCGGCTTTTGCCGGGGAATCACATTTAACGATGGGTACTGTTTTGGAGCCGCCGCATCTTGATCCGACTGCAGGAGCTGCAGCTGCGATTGATGAGGTGGTTTATGCTAATGTTTTTGAGGGACTGACCCGCATCAATCAGAATGCAGAAGTACTTCCTGCACTTGCTAAATCATGGGATATCTCTGCAGACGGACTAACCTATACATTTCATCTTCAAAACGGAGTTATATTCCATGATGGAGCCACGTTTGATTCCAGTGATGTAGTTTTTTCATTGGAGCGAGCAGCAGCTGAAAACAGCACAAATGCGCAAAAAGCACTCTTTGCTCCAATTGCTTCAGTCAAAGCACAAGGCCCAAGTACTGTAGTTGTAGCCCTGAAAACACCAAAAGGAAACTTCTTGTTTAACATGGGTTGGGGCGATGCTGTGATCGTCGATCCTTTAAGTGCCGGCTCAAACAAAAGCAAACCAATAGGTACAGGTCCATTTACTTTCAAGCGCTGGGTTAGGGGTGACCGGATTGAATTGGGTCAAAATGCAAATTACTGGGGTGTAAAACCGGCATTAAAATCTGCAACCTTCAAAATCATTCCTGATCCAGCAGCCGCTGTTGCAGCGTTGATGGCAGGTGATGTAGATGCATTTGCAAATTTTCCTGCTCCGGAAATGGCAGCACAATTTCAAAGCGATTCACGTTTTATCGTTAAAGTCGGCAGTACTGAAGGCGAAACAATCCTCTCCACCAATAACCTGCAAAAACCATTCGATGATCTACGGGTGCGCCAGGCCATTGCTCATGCGCTCAATTCACAGGAAATCATTGACGGAGCAATGTTTGGTTTTGGAACTCCAATCGGAACCCATTTTGCCCCGCACCACGCTGCTTATGTTGATCTGACCGGAACATATCCACACGATCCTCAAAAAGCCAGACAATTACTGGCCGATGCGGGTTTCCCGGGTGGATTCAAAGCAACGCTCAAATTGCCTCCGCCAAGTTATGCACGCCGAGGTGGAGAGATTATTGCTGCACAGCTCAGTAAAGTCGGTATTAAGCTGGAAATTATTCCTGTTGAGTGGGCTCAATGGCTTGATCAAATTTTTAAAAATAAAGATTTTGATCTGACGATCGTTTCACATACTGAACCAATGGATATTGGTATTTACACACGCCCAACATATTATTTCCAATACCGTAACCCCGGCTTCAATGCTGTAATTAAAAGCCTGAACGTAACCTCTAATCCAAAACGCCGCTACGCCCTAATGGGTGCTGCACAGGCAATTCTGGCCAAAGACGCAGTCAACGGGTTCCTTTTTCAATTGGCAAAACTGGGAATCTGGAACAAAAACGTGAGTGGACTTTGGGAAAACAGCCCAGTCCAGGCTAATGACTTGACAGGTGTAAGCTGGAAAAATTAATACTTTAAGAGGCGCTTCCGGAAGTTTACCGGAGCGCCAACCCTACCAAATGAAATGACAATCTTCCTGGTAAAACGCTTTTTTGCATTGCTTATCACCTTGCTGGTGGCTTCACTGATAATTTTTTTGTTGCTGGAAATCCTTCCAGGTGATCCCGCATCAATCATTCTTGGAGTTGGTGCTCAGGAAGACACATTAACCGCTCTCCGGGCAGAAATGGGACTGAACCTTTCTGCTCCGGAAAGATACTTCCGTTGGATTGCAGGTGTCCTGACTGGTGATTTTGGCCGCAGCTACACTTACGACACTCCTGTTTCTTCTTTGATTCTAGAACGCCTTTCTCTCAGTTTACCACTGGCCTTTCTCGCCATTTCTCTTTCAACTTTACTGGCCATTCCTTTTGGAGTCCTGGCTGCAGCAAATCATAAGCATTTTTCTGATACCGGAATCATGGGCTTTGCGCAATTGGGAGTCGCCGTTCCCAATTTCTGGTTTGCCATTCTTTTGATTTTATTTTTTTCCGTCAAACTGGGCTGGTTTTCTGCAGGAGGATTTGCCGGCTGGGAAATGGGTTTGGGAGCCGCTTTAAAGTCATTGGTTTTACCAGCCGTTTCCCTGGCTCTGCCGCAAGCTGCAATTTTAGCGCGCGTTACCCGTTCGGCAGTTTTGGAAACTGTTCGTGAGGATTTTGTACGCACCGCTCGTGCAAAAGGACTCAGCAGGAATTCTGCACTTTGGCGGCATGCAGTCAGAAATGCTCTGATTCCCGTAGTAACAATTCTTGGTTTACAACTTTCATTTTTGCTTGCTGGAACAATCATCATTGAAAACGTTTTTTATTTGCCTGGACTGGGCCGCCTGCTTTTTCAGGCCATTGCCCAGAGGGATTTGGTGGTTGTAAAGAACATCGTAATTTTGCTGGCGGCAACAGTTGTGGTTGTCAATTTTCTGGTGGACATGTTTTACCTGGCACTCGATCCACGCTTGCGGGATGATACACATGAGTGAATCAAGATTACGCGAAATCTGGCTGCAAAGTTTACATCACCGGAGTTTTGTGATCGGCATAATCCTGAGTTTTTTCACGCTTTCAATGGGGCTGGTTTCGTTGTTCTGGACGCCTTATTCTGTAGAATTACTAAACATTCCTCACAAATTGGAAGGTGCCTCTGCAACACATTGGCTGGGAACCGATCATTTTGGCCGCGATGTATTTTCCATGTTGATGGTGGGTGCATGGAATTCAATGTTGGTTTCTGTGATTGCAATCGGGTTTGGAGCTGGGATCGGAGTGCCGCTTGGTGCTTTGGCTGCAGGAAAACGCGGATGGGTGGAAGAAACTGTGATGCGTTTTAATGACTTTGCTTTTGCCTTTCCTGCCTTGTTGACGGCAGTCATGCTGTCCGCAGTTTATGGCCCGGGAACCATTAATTCTGTACTGGCAATCGGTATTTTTAACATTCCGGTTTTTGCCAGAATTACCCGCGGAAGCGCTTTGAGCATTTACAAACGCGAATTCATACTTGCTGCTCGAACTGCAGGAAAAGGAGAAGTCCGGATTGCACTTGAGCATATTTTGCCCAATATTGCAAGTGTCCTCATTGTGCAGGGAACGATTCAATTTGCCCTGGGAATTCTTGCAGAAGCCGGCCTGAGTTACCTAGGGCTCGGCACACAACCACCTATGCCAAGCTGGGGTAAAATGCTAAGTGAAGCACAAACAATGATGTTCTTTGCACCACAACTGGCAATCATACCCGGTCTGGCGATTGTCCTTACTGTACTTGGCCTGAATCTGCTAGGAGACGGTTTGCGTGATATTCTCGATCCCCGTTTGAGACGACAGAAGTAATCTTACAACTACATGACGTGGTCTGCAAAGCACTCCACACCGTACTCTTGATACAATCGTCGGAAACAATGTGGAGGCCGCTCAATTCGTAAGAGACATAAAAACAGAGGTAAGACAGCAAATGGCTGCAGCAGAAGAACACCAAGCAGAACGACCGGTGGCACATGAACCGCGCAGACTGCCTACATATGCTGTCGAAATTGAATTGATCGAAAAGCTGAAACGCATACACGACTACTCCAGCCAAATGACTAAATATGTTATTCCGAAAGGCAAACCAGATTCACAAAAGGCAATGACACTGGCTCGCTGATCGAATTGAACTTTTTTAATCAAGTCGAGTGCTTAGTGGACAAAATAAGTACTGCATCTGCAACGTCTTCGGCAAGATTGGTAACTGCGCCGAGTTGTCTCAAAATTCCTTTTAGTTGATACTGCCGAGCCAATTCAAATTTCTCGTTCTGAAAAATTTTCTTCAGCAGTTTGTACTCTACCTGATCGACTTCGCTTTCCTGACGACCGACCTCTTCCACGTGCTGCCGGACACCCCTCAAATCCGAAAAAAGCGAATCAGTGGCATGTGCCAGAGCTTTTACCGCATCATGGGTGTGAATCAGCATTTTTTTCAGTGGGACCTGAAAGTCTTCCGGAATCTCAGGTTTTTCAAGAGCAATTTCGCCCAGCGAATGCTTGAAACTGCTGGGCACTTTATCCAGCTTGGTTAAAAACCACAAGAGATCATCCCGTGAATCCGGCATCAAAGACTCGCGCATCAGTGTCATTTGAATCTGAAGTCCAAGATCGTCCATTTCTTTTTCAATTTTATTGAGCTCTTCATTGCGTTGAGCAAAATCGTCACTGCTCCCATCCAGGTATGCCTCATACGCTCCCTGATAAAGATGCGCCATATCTTCAAGATAACGCAAGAGGCGTTGTATTTTTTCTTCTACAGCATACTGTTTTTTAAAAAATAAACTCAAAGGATTCATCTTTCTCTCCGTTGAAATATTCGGTATAAATAAGCCAGTTTTCGTTTAATTTTTCGGTCATGCAGTTTATTCTTTAGCCCGCCGCCACGGACCTCCCACTCTGTACTGGTTACCGCCAAAGCGTCCCCTAATTGCCAGGGGAAATTATAAGTCTGCCCCTGTAGTTTTTTCAGGGCTACCAGTTGTGATCGTGATAAGCCCTTTTTATCCATGGAAGAAATTTTTTCTGGAGTTATAACCAGACTTTTTTGAAACGAAAACTCTACCACTTTCAGTCCCTGCTTACTGGTCAAGGTTACTTTCTCCTTTATCGCCCGCACCACCTCTGCAGAACTATGGAACACTGAATCTGACAGCTCACTCAAACCGGCTGCGTCAATCCCCTCTTTTTGAAATTTTTCAAGGACGCTGGCAGAAAGCAGATATTTAGATTCACGATGAACTGTCTGCTGGAAAACGTTTTGCAGAAAATACAAACCAACAAAACAAATCAAGCATGAAATCAGTGGAGTTACCACCCAGCCTTTTACAATTTCATAAACTCGCGGCCACTGAATTTCCCTTCCACCCTGAAGCATTCCAATACCGAGCACTGCTCCAACCACAGCTTGAGAACTTGAAACCGGAACCAGCGGAATGGTCGGAAGAGACAGGTTTGCCAGCAACTGCTCCAGTCGTTCCGAGGCAAAAAGGAAGAGGACAATCGAGTGAGACATCACGGCCACCCAAGCTGCCAGTGGAGTGAGTGTCATCAATTCTGAGCCTACAGTCATCATCACACGCCTGGAATAAGTGAAGACACCTACAGCAATCGCCACCCCCCCAACCAAAAACAATTGCTGCGCAGAAGAAATACTGAATCCCTGACCAAACTGTATATCCGGGAAGGGTGCCACAGGCACAAATACACCCATCACGTTAGCAATGTTGTTTGCTCCCAAGCTATATGCACCAAAAGCTCCAGCTAAAATCAAAGCAAGTCTTGTGTAGCCATCCATACGTATCAGTCCGGTACCAATTTTTCGTACAAAGAGCTTTGTTGCCGAATACAAAAACGCTGCGATAACTGCCGCAAGCAAAGGACAAATGATCCACGTGGAGAGAATCTTCAGTAAGGAAGAAATATCTGTGTAAGAATCACTAAACAGATTCCAGCCGATAATCGAACCAATTATAGCCTGACTTGTAGATACCGGAAGGCCGAATTTGGTCATCCAGAAAACTGTCAGTCCTGCCGCCAGAGCTGCCATAAATGAACCGCCCAGCGCATTTACCGCACCCAATTTGCCTAAAGTTTGCGCTGCGCCAGTTCCGCTGACAAAGGCACCAAGAACCACAAAAGCGCCACAAATCAGTGTAGCCGTCGTGAAACGTACCATACGGCTGCCAACAGCAGTGCCGAAAACATTCGCAGCGTCGTTTGCTCCAAGTGACCAGCCAAGAAAAAGACCGCTACTCAGAAAAATAAGAATGGTGGGATCTAGCACAAAATACTATGTTAAAAAATGTTTCTATATCATTGTTTTGCAACTGCTCTCATACAGTTTGCGGTGACCATTGTATCATTTTAGACATGAAAAGACAAATTTGACTAATGAGCTTGGCGGATACAAATCATCAACTTAAAGACAGTAAAACTTCACGATATTTGATGGAAAACAGATCCACGTTACGATCTTTGCTGAAGACAAATCACCAACAAAAAATGGATGGGATGAAATTGCTTTATAGCTCAGTCTGTGCTAAGGTTTAGGACTTTTCCCGGCAGAGCATGAAATTAACTGACTTGAGGCTCAAAACCGTCTTCTGTCGCTGATTGACTGCCTCGATTAAAGTACGGACAATGCCTCTGTCAGGCTTTGAGCTTGAGCGTTTTGTTTCAATAATGGTGGCACGGACCATGAGCATATCTCCCGGACGTACAGGCAGAATCCAACGAATTTCATCAATTCCCGGCGAGCCCAGGCTGGATACCGGCGAAAAGTAGTGCTCAACCAGTGCCCGCATTACTAAGGAGCAGGTTTGCCAACCGCTCGCGATCAAACCTTTGTAGGGACTTTTTTTTGCAGCCTCAGGATCTGTGTGAAAAGGCTGGGGATCATAGCGTCGAGCAAATTCAAGTATCTCTTCCTCCTCCACCTCAACTGGGCCAAACTCAAACACCGAACCCTCTACGTAATTCTCAAAAAACCATTCATCTTTTGAAGCGGGCAAATTAGCCTTAGACATCAAACCCCTTTATGTTGATAAGTGATTTTTCTCCCAAACAAAACAAGATCCCAATCAGTTACAGAAGTTAAAAAACCGTTCTCATTCCCAGCGCAAGCTGCATTTCCAGCTTTCGATCGTGGGGCAGATACATAGTGGCAATATCCAGTCCCATCAGCCACACTGTGATAATGGGAGTTCCTGTAATCCAACTCCAGCCCATGTGAAAAATATCAGAAGTTGCTTTTCCTAAATCTGAGTCTGCCTGACGAACTTTGGGCCACTGAATTTTCCGCAGTGACAAGGTTGCACCTTTCCCGGATGGAGTTACCCATTGATCGTGTACACCAATCTCAAAACCAGTCCCGTTTTTACTCAGAAACAGGTCGCCAACCCTGCTTTTCCAGGCAACAGTTTTTTCAGGGATACTCAAAGCCAAAAAGTGCAAATAACGCCCAGGACCAGCCGGTTCATCATAAAGGTGAAGTGACAATCCAAGTGCTCCGGTGCTGTAAGTGCTTCCTCTACTTCCAACAGTATGATAAACTTGAACCTCCGGAAGAATTGGGAATGATGCCCCAAGAATCGGGTAGCTCACTGAAATCAAAAAAAGGAGCAAAAAAAAATGTTTTGGCAATGACATCGATTAATTAGATATGAGCAGTTTTAGTATCAGTTCAATACGCTGCAGTAACTCTTAAGTAATAAGCGGCGACAGCAAAATATTACAGACGTACAAACATACAACAATATGACGCGCTATTCAAGTACACGGGGGCAAGTTAAAAACCTTCTTTTCGAGGAGGCAGTAATGATGGGGCTGGCAGACGACGGCGGTTTGCTGGTGCCAGATGAATTCCCGCATGTAGGGAACAAGCTCCGCGAATGGCGAGCATTAAATTTTACTGAATTGAGTCTGGAAATCATGCTGCTCTTTACCAGTGGACGAATTCCACGGGAAGAATTCACGTCTTTGGTGCAAAGGAGCTATACTTCCTTTCGTCACCCGAAAATCACACCTGTAAAATCGATGGGGGAGATCCATATTTTGGAATTGTTTCATGGACCGACCTTTGCTTTCAAGGATGTGGCCCTGCAGTTTTTAGGCAACCTGTTTGAATGCTTTTTGAAAAAGCGCAATCACCCTTTGAGAATTCTTGGAGCAACTTCCGGAGACACAGGAAGTGCTGCTATACACGGAATGCGTGGGAAAAAGGGTGTGGACGTTTTTATGCTTCATCCAAAGGGGCGGGTCAGCCCGATTCAAGAACTGCAAATGACTACAGTCCTTGACTCAAACATACACAACCTGGCCATCGAAGGTTCATTTGACGATGCACAGGCGATAGTAAAAGCGCTTTTCAACGACTACGAATTCAAGCAGAATTATCATTTGGGTTCGGTCAACTCCATCAACTGGGCCCGCATTTTGGCCCAAATCGTTTATTATTTCTATGCCTGGTTTCAAGTGACCAAAGGCGAGTCTGAATACGTGAGTTTTGCGGTACCCACTGGAAATTTTGGCAATGTGCTTGCCGGATATTATGCCAAACGCATGGGCCTACCCATTGACAAACTGGTCATAGGAACAAACGAAAATGACATTTTACACCGCTTTTTCAGTAAAGGAGAATATCATCAAGCTGCTGTCAAAAAAACATTAAGCCCCTCGATGGACATACAAATATCCAGTAATTTTGAACGTTATCTTTACGACCTTGCAGAAAATTCTGCGGAAAAACTGCAATTCTGGATGGATTATTTTGAGCGTAACGGGAAATTGACGATTGAGGATGATCTCCTCAAAAAGGCAAAAACCGACTTTGTTTCTGCAAGCGTAGAGGACGGAGAAATATTGGAAATGGTGCGCCGGTTTCATCAGGAAAATGGATATTTGCTGGACCCACACACAGCAGTTGGTGTGCGTGCAACTGAAAAAAATAACATCCAAACTCCAGTCATTTGTTTGGCCTGCGCGCATCCTGCCAAGTTCGGACAGGCCGTCCGGGAAGCCTTGGGAAGGAATCCGGAACTTCCTGATGAATTGGCCGCTTTGGAAAACCTGAAAACGCGAAGTAAAACAGTTCTGGCTGACCCGGAAACGATCAAGAAAGTGATGCTTGAAAAACTCGAAGCCTGAAATTTAAAGCCTTAACCCTGACACCAGCAACAAACAACCGATAGCTTAATTTTGAGTTCTGAAGGTCTACCTGAAACTGAAATCCGTCAGCCGACATACGATGAATTCAAAAAAAATCGGCCGGCATGGACGACTTCGTTGAGGCGAGGGTTCGAGTATGCTGTGTTTAGCTTTGGCTTGTTTTTGGGCAAAAAATTGTCTCTGACTCAATTACAAAAATTGGGACGCGGAGTTGGAAGTTTTGCCTATCAAGTACTGCGTAAAGATCGGGGAATTGTTGAAAAACAGCTTGAATTGATTTTTCCTGAATTGGATGCAGCACAACGCATACAATGGACGCGTGAGTGTTTTGGTCATTTTGGACAAATGCTTTTTGAGTTTTTGAGCTTACCGCAGATTTTACGAGATGAAGCAAATTTGCTTCAGGTGGAAAATGAAGAAGCACTGACTAGTGCAATTAATGGGGAAAAAGGTGTTATCCTATTAGCCATGCACACTGGGAATTGGGAGTTGATTTCTGCGTATGCAAAACGCATTGGCCTGAAGATGAAAGCCGCAACAACAAATGTTCCTGATCCGCGCATAAACGAACTGATTGTAAGTCAGCGTGAGCATGGTAACATGGAAATAATACGTCGTGGAACATCGACAGCCATCAGAAAACTGCTGAGCTGCCTCCGGAACAAAGAGGTGCTGGTTTTGGCTATAGACCAGGATACAAATGTTCTAAGTACATGGGTTCCATTTTTTGGAATTCCAGCAAAAACACCTGTTGGAGCTGCAGTATTTGCCTTGAAAACTGGTGCAACAGTTGTGAGTTATAATGTAATCCGCCAGGCAGATGGAACTTTCAAAATGAGATTTGAAACTCTGGGTGGTTTTGTCCGTCAGCATCCGGAAATGGAACAGGATGTGTATGCAGTTACGAGAAAAATAAATCTGCATCTGGAACAGCGTATCCGCGAAATTCCGCAGCAATGGGCCTGGTTTCATCGCCGTTGGCGGCACCGCCCTTCTGCGGAAGAATTTCAGAAAATGGAAGAGTTAGAGCAAAACGAAATACAATTCTTAGAGAGCCTTGAATCTGGAAAAACAGTTCCTAAAAAGAAAACCTGAAGCCAAAATATGTCAATTGTTGTTTCAAATAAACAAAAGATTCACTATAAACTTGCTGGAGATAAAGGGCCGTGGATGCTGCTACATCCGCCTCATTTGATTCCCATGAAAGCCTGGGAAGAAGAGGGATATGTAAAGCAGTTGGAAAAGGATTTTCGGCTGGTGATGATTGAGCCACTCGGACAAGGATTGAGCGATGCCCCCGAAGACTCTTCGCACTACACCATTTCCTCCCGGATCAGGCACGTTCTGGACATTATGCGGGAAGTGCAGGTCGATTACGCATTTTTTTTTGGTGTTGGTCTGGGCGCCCAGGTCGGTTTTCAAATATCAAAAGAATTTCCCCGCCGGATTCGCTCATTGATTTCTGTCGGTGCACAACCGTACCAGGAGCTGGAAGAAGCAAAATATCTGAAAGAAAAGCTGGACAAATTGCGCTCTGGAAATGTGAGCGCTTATCTTCAGCAATGGCATTCTTTAGACCATTTATCTGAGGAGCAGGAAAAGGTTATTCTGGGTGGCAATCCAGAAGCCTATGCGCTTGGTCTGAAAGAATCTATCAACTGGGAAGGTTTGGGCGACGATATAAAAACACTCGGAACTGCGACTTTACTTATTACAGCCAAGGCAGAGCCGCGATTTTTATCTGTACGGGATGCTGGAAAGCGTCTACGCAACGGGCGCTATGTTATTATTCCGAAAGTTCTGCACAGCCACGGACTGTGGAATTCCGAATTAATTATCAAACATCTGCTCGAATTTACCCGACGGGAACGCTCAAACTGAATCCGCACAAGAACATGCAACCCATTCAGTGGTGTGTCATTACGATTAGTTTTTTTCTGCTGAGCAGTTCATTGCCGGTGCTTTGTTCAGCAAAAACTGTTCCGATTTTAGCCGTACTTTCCCAGATAAAAGGAAAGGTTAAAGCCGGTACAGCCAAGAAAATGACTGAGGGCATAAACGGAAAGATGCTGTTGCGCAGGCATCGTGTCTGGACAGAAAAAAGGGGACGTGCAACAATATTCTTTTACGATGGTTCAGAAGTGCGATTGTTTGGTGCCACAGAGCTGACAATTGGTGCAAAAAAGAGTCGGAGTTCCCGTTGGGTGCGTTATCGGCTGGTGCTGCATTCGGGTAGTTTTTGGGGACATTTTGTTCGCGGAAAAAATCCAGTTGAAATAGAAGGTGGAGGAATACGTTTGCAGCTTTCAAACGCCTCTTTGAGATTTTCGAAGAAAAAAACCGGAATTGACATTTCAGTACCTTCTGGAATGGCTAAGGTATTTAACAAAGGTTCTTCCGTCAAATTACTTGCAGGACAACGTCTCTATCAAATCCGGCAAAACGAATTTCTGCCCCAAAAAGTTAGTCTCATTCCTAATCAGTTGAAACTCCGGATTGAACCTTCCGCACCGATTTTTTCCGGAAAGGAGTCTCTAAAACTAAATCTGCATTTTCAGGTAGTCCGCTTCGGAACCGATCGTCCTGTGGATCGCCCCGGTCCGGTGCATTTGAAAGGCAACTATTACAATTTGATGATACCTGATTCCATCCGTCTTAACACGGACGGAAAAGCAAGCACCATCATTGAGGCTGCGCTTCCCCGTACGGATGACCGTACGTTTGAAGGCACCGTTACCTTTCATGCAATTATGGACCAAAGCGGCTACGATGACGTACAGGATGGATTATTAAAAGTGAAACTCACAAACCCTTGAAAGATGGCTGCTGCTGGCGCTCTGCGAAATGCAGAGACGAACAAAAATATACATCACATTCTTCATCTTCCTGAATTGCTAAAACCAAAAACCAAAATCCTTGATGCTGGAAATAACTAACCTTGCCAGGGGCGCAGTCATTGGAGTGGGATTGGCCTGGTTACTTGAACGCTGGGTAATGAACTTGTTCGATCAGGTTTCTGCTGCAGATCCGGAGGAATTTCCGCAAAACACTGTTGAAAATTCTTCAAAACTCTTTTCGCGCTGGAGAATATTTGCTGGAATGTCGATTGCTGCTGCCGCCCTCTGCGTGTGGAGGCAGTGGAGCCCGGAACTTTTGAGTGACCTTATTTTAGTCACTGCACTTGTTGGAATTGCCTGGATTGACCGGAAAACTCTGTTGATAGAGGGGCGGCTGGTCGCTTTGGCAATGGGACTACGTTTGGTATGGCTTTCATTTTTTGCGCCTCAAGAAATGCTGAATTCTCTGACTGGATTGTTAGTCGGCGCAGGACTTCTTTATTTCGTCGGTTTTTTGTACGAAACTTTTTGCCATCGTCAAGGTTTAGGTGAAGGTGATCCGGCAGTGCTCGGCTTAATCGGCATGTGGGTCGACTGGCATGGACTGGGAGCCGTCCTGCTGATCGCGGCTTTAAGCGGAATTCTTATCGGAGGAGTTTCATTGCTCAGACAAAAAAAGACAAATCAGAATATTCCGGATCTGCTGCAAACACAAATCCCCTTTGCGCCATTTCTTTGCCTTGGCGGATTGATTGTCTATTTGCTTCAGGAAACAGGATTTATTGTAACAGGCTTCGGATTTTGATCTCTCAGCATTCAACTCTTTTTCTGTAATTCTTCACGAATCAAGTCCTGCATCATCGGGAGGTATAATTTCCACAAATTCTGTCCCAATTCTGTGAGGTTGTGACCATTTCCTGAGCAAACCGGACAAGACTGGCCCAAGTTGGTCTGAATGCTTCCCCATTCATCAAATCCAGCTTTAAATCCGCTGCCGTCACATTCAGTGCATGATCTTTTTAAATCTGAAATTAACATTTGCTTTCAAGTCTGTTGTTAGTGTGATAAGTTTGTTGTGAGAAACGCATGAATTGTGCCTTGATTTAACAAAACTTTTCTTTTCATTCTCAAAGTGATTATTCCAGATATTGGTATTAAAAAATTAGTGGAAGAAGGCTTTTTGCCTGCTGGATTAACAATTGGTCCCTCAAGCGTAGATTTGACACTTTCAGATTCTTTCAGTTGGCCGGAGCCGGATAAAGACAAAATCACTTTGGGAGAGGCAGTTCCACACAAACAGGTGCAGACAGATGAATTTGTTTTAAAGGCGAATCATTTTGTACTGGCCAGCACTGCTGAATCCATCCATGTTCCTCACGACATGGCGGCTTATGTGGAGGGACGTTCAAGTATCGGACGCTTGGGATTACAGGTGCAAAATGCAGGCTTTATAGATGCAGGATTTCACGGACAAATAACTTTGGAACTCGAAAATCAATCCGGATTCCCAATCGTTTTGAAAAAAGGAGTCCGGATTTGCCAGATTGTGTTTGTACAAATGAGCCAGTCTGCAGAAAAACCGTATTCCGGAAAATATGGCGGACAAAGCGGAGCGACTGCCAGTCTATTAGAAGTGGATCCGGAATTTTCATAAGCTTATTTTTTTCGCAAGGCACTTCTGCCTTACGTTTGGCGCTTGAACTGTACTGGTTCAGGTATTTTGTGGTGACAGCCCTGAGGCTGCATTTAATTGGCAAGGAGATGTATGGAAAAGGTAAAGTTCTTTGATACGACTCTCCGTGATGGAGAGCAATCCCCAGGATGTTCTATGTCAGCAGATGAAAAGCTGACCCTTGCCAAGCAGCTGGAGCGCCTTGGTGTAAACACAATTGAAGCTGGATTTGCAGCATCATCACCGGGAGATTTTGAGAGCGTTCGGGATATAGGGCAGAAAATTAAAAAATCGACGGTTGTTTCACTTTGTCGAGCCTCAAAAAACGACATTGACTCTACAATTGAAGCCTTGAGTGATGCCAAAAACTGGGGCATTCATACTTTCATTTCGACCAGTGAATTACACATGCAGCATAAGTTGCAGATGGAGCCGAAAGATGTGAAGGCAATGGCTGCCGCTGCAGTGGAACGCGCAAAAAAAGCTACGGATAATGTGGAGTTCAGTGCTGAAGACGCAACCCGCAGTGATCCTGAATTTTTGGTAGAAGTGTTTTCTGAGACAGTACGTGCAGGAGCAACAATCCTGAACGTGCCTGACACAGTGGGTTATACCACTCCTGATGAGATGTTTGAATTAATCACCCGACTCCGGAACGAAGTTTATAACGCGGATAAAGTCACTTTTTCTGTGCACTGTCACAACGATTTGGGAATGGCAGTGGCAAATTCGCTGGCTGCAGTTCGTGCGGGAGCAAGGCAAATCGAATGTACAATAAATGGTATTGGCGAACGTGCAGGAAATGCATCACTTGAAGAATTGGTGATGGCACTCAAAACACGCCAGGAATATTTTGGCTTTGAAAGCGACATTGTAACAGAGCAGCTTTTCCCATCCAGCAAGCTGCTTTCACAAATAACCGGAGTTGACGTTCAGCCGAATAAGGCGATCGTCGGTGCAAATGCATTTGCGCATGAAGCCGGAATTCACCAGCACGGAGTTCTTAAAAATCCTTTGACCTACGAAATCATGACACCGCAGTCTGTTGGCATCAAGTCAAGTAATTTGGTGATGGGCAAGCATTCGGGACGTTTTGCTCTCGGAGAACGGATCAAGGAAATGGGATTTGACCTCAATGACATTGACCTGAACCATATTTTTGTAGAATTCAAACGTCTCGCTGACCTCAAAAAACAGGTTTTTGATGAAGACATTGAGGCACTGGTAACTCATGGAATCGGCAAGCAAACGGATAAATTTTCACTGGAAGATCTCATTGTGACCTCCGGAACTGTGGCTGTTCCAACAGCAACAATTGTGATGAAAATTGATGGTGAGATTTTCAAAAAAGCCAGCTTTGGAGATGGTCCCGTTGATGCTGCACTGAACACGATTAAAGAAATTACCGGCATTCAGTGCACGCTCACATCCTATGTGGTGAAAGCCATCACCGGAGGAACCGATGCGCAGGGTGAAGTTAGCGTCGGTGTAGAAAAAGATGGAGTGCGTATTACCGGCCGTGGTGCACACACGGACATCGTTGTCGCCAGCGCCCTTGCATTTCTTAATGCCCTCAATAGACTGGAAATTCGTTCCAAAGGCCACAGTCCCGCCACACCTATACAAAAAACGGTACTTGGCGGAGTTTGATTGATAACGAGGGTGAGGCGTGGTGCTGGTTGAAAAGCACTACACTTCTCCTGCGTTTTCTGTCTGTCACTTCCCGTTAAAAATACAGAAGATTCTCCTTATGTCTTCCCTCGCTGATTCCCGCCAACTTAGTATTTTTCGCCGTAATCTGAGTTGGAACTTTGTAGGACAAGTGGTGGCCAAAGCAAGTTTGCTGCTTTTTCACATTATTTTTGCAAACCATGTTGGAGCTGGAAGTTACGGAGAATTTTCCTTCGTCTTCGT